>CAINTF010000155.1 GCA_903853285.1 uncultured Acidimicrobium sp.
GGGGTTGCAGCTTTCGCATTAATGGCGGTTTGGTCGCTCATGACTCCGTTGTTCTCTGGCCCGGACGAACCATCCAACTTTGTGCGCTCGGCCGCAGTTGTGCGTGGCCAATGGGTGGGTGACAACGTGTTGCCGTCACCATTGAAGTCGTATTGGACAACCTCGGTCGACATCGATCCACAGTTTGGCGCTGCAAACAATATTCCGTGGTGTTTTGCGCCTTTTTCGGATCACCCTGGTTGCGGCACACGCTTGCAAGATACGCAGGTCATTGACAGCCCGCCGTGGACGAACATGGGAAGGTATCCGATTGTTCCATTTTTCATCACGGGAATTGGAACTGCGTTTGGTGCAACAGATTTGTCAGTTCGATTGGCTCGATTGATGATGAGTTTGGCTTGTGCGGGTTTGTTGGCAGTTTCAATCGCGGCGGTGAGAAGGCGCCTTGAGTCGAGTATTGGAGTGTTGCTCTCACTATTACCCGGCACAGTATTTCTAGCGTCAACAATGAATCCAAGCGCTCTTGAGATCTGCGCTGCGATTGCATTGTGGTCGACGATGCCGTCAGTTTTTGCAATTGAGCGAGCAAGGCTTAGTTCGCTGGCCTTTGGCATTTCGGGTTCTTTTCTGATCCTGACTCGGGCGATAGGCCCAGTTCTATATGTACTGATTATTTTGATCAGTTACTTGGCAGTGAAGGAACGGCGTTCGCTTGCTGAGGTCGCACGTAAATTGAGGGGTGTGCTTGCATTGCACGGTGTGGCTGTGTTGTTTGCTGCTTGGTGGTACTTGGGTATTTACAGTTTCCAAACGAACAACTCTTTGGCTGCTGGTGTGCCTGGTATTTCACTTCGTAGTCAGATGAATGAGGCGCTGCACCACATTCCAACTTTGCTTGATCAGGCAGTAGGCAACTTTGGTTGGCTTGACGCACCTATGCCCAGAATCGCGATAGTGGCTTTCTGTGCTCTCTATTTCTTGGTTGTCGCGCGCAGTTTTGCAACAAGACAAGTTGGCGCAATCATGGCGATGCTTGCTATCAGCGCTGTGACAATACTTGTGGTGATCATCCTCGATGTCAACTACTACGCGATGTTGCGTGCGTTCGGAGCGCAAGGTCGGCACATCGTTCCGCTACTTGTCGGTGTACCGATCATCGCCGCATCTTTAATTTCTTGGAATCGTAAATGGGAAATCGTGACAGCTTCTGCTTGGGGGATAATCATGGTTTGGTCTGGACTCGGCGCACTGCGTCGATACACGGTTGGTATTAATGGCGACAATGCATTGGACATGCTCAGGGATCGCGCCTGGAATCCAATACTGGGATTTTGGCCAACAGTGATGCTGCTGGGCATTTCAACGATTGCTGTGGTGTGTCTTGTTCCATACAGCAGAACTCCTGCTGAATAACTAGCATCACTTGTTATGAACTCAACACCACAAGTACTCGGATTAACAGCACTTTGCATCGTTGTAATGATGCTGGCACTTTGGGTTGTGAGTCTGATCAAAAAGGATGCCTCGATAGTTGACATCTTTTGGGGACTCGGTTTCGTGATGGTGGGCTGGGCGTCGTGGCAGCTTTCAGATGCAAATTCACAGCGGGGAACTTTGCTTGCAGTGCTGACCACTGTTTGGGGAGTGCGACTTGGCGGATATTTGTACTGGCGTAATCATGGCAAGGGCGAAGATTTTCGCTATCAAGCAATGCGCAAGCACTATGGCTCAAAGTTTGCGTTGAAGAGTCTGTTGATCGTGTTTGGCTTGCAAGGTGCGCTGATGTGGATTGTCTCGTTGCCAGTTCAACTTGGGCAGATGACTGACAATGCAAAGATTGGCGTAGTTGGTGTAGTCGGCATCATGGTATGGGCTATTGGTGTGCTGTTCGAGTCCATTGGCGACATCCAGTTGGCGCGATTTAAGTCAGACAGTGCTAATGCCGGGAAAGTCATGGACAAGGGACTGTGGAAGTTCACAAGGCATCCAAATTACTTTGGCGATGCGTGTGCATGGTGGGGCATAGCGATCATTGCGGCTGAATCCCGCGTTGGATTATTTGGAATAATCGGCGCATTGGTAATGAATATCTTGTTATTGAAATATTCAGGAGTACCGATTCTCGAAAAGTCGATCAACAAGCGTCGTCCTGGCTATGAGGAGTATCAACGTCGAACGAGTTCGTTTATTCCTCGTCCACCAAAGAAATAATTCTTACGAGTTTTTGCCGCGCAGTCGGTTCCACGCACCGAAGGAATCTAGGGCTGTGATGGTGGACGCCATCGATTCTGGTGGTACAGGGTGACTAATAAGAAACCCTTGTGCTTTTGCGCATTTCATCTCGGCCAGGATCTGAAGCTGCTGCACGCTCTCGATTCCTTCGGCCACCATGTCAAGACCGAGCGAGTCACCCATCGCGATGATGGTACGCACAAGCGATCGCGCACTTTCGTCTTGGGCTACACCGCTGACAAAAGATTTATCGATTTTGAGTCGTTGAATCGGAAACTTCTGTAGAAGTGAAAGGTTCGAATAGCCAGTGCCGAAATCGTCGATCGCGATGCGTACTCCGAGATCACACAGCGCATTGAGTGCATCGAGAGCCTGCTCGGGTTGAGAAATCATGACACTCTCGGTCACTTCGAGCCACAGTTGCTCGGGTGGTACATGTGCGCGAAGCAATGCTTCGTTCACGACTGCAACAAAGTTGGGGTCGTGTAATTGCCTTGGCGAAACATTGACAGACATAGTGGCATCACTGCGACAAATTCCTTGCGTGATCCACCCACGAAGGTGTGTGAGTGCTTCAAGCAGTGCCCACGCGCCAAGCGGCACGATGGTGCCTGTTTCCTCGGCAATCGGAATAAATTCGGCAGGGGAAATCATGGTGCCGTCATCGCGCTGCCAGCGCATGAGCGCTTCGAATCCAACGACATCACCCATGTCGATATCGACAATTGGCTGGTGTACGAGGCGGATCTCACGACGCTCCAGCGCTCGATACAGGGCGGTTTCGATAGCTAGACGTTGAGTAACACGTTCGAGCATGGACTCATCAAAAACTGCAACGCAGTTGCGTCCAGCATCCTTTGCTCGATACATCGCAGTGTCGGCATGTCGCAATAAGTCATCGGCGGTAGCCGTGATCGACGGATGATA
>CAINTF010000156.1 GCA_903853285.1 uncultured Acidimicrobium sp.
AACTTTGCTTCTTTTTTGTTGTTCGAGTTGCTCTTCTGTTCTTTGTTAGCCATGGTTTCCTCTTTCGTGGTTTAGATCAACACTAGTCGTGTTGGTTGACTTGCTTGATTATGGGGTTGCAGGAGGTTGAGCGGCAAGACCGCCGGTAAGACCTCCTAAAATTCCTCGCTCATTGAGCTTGTCGAAGAACTCGATCGAGTACGCACCTTGTGGGTCCTGACGAACCATCTCGTCCAGAATCTTTGCATCCTCGCCTACCAAGATCCGCCACTTGTCGTGTCGAACCGCTTCCAAAATTACGGCAGTTGCGTCTTTGGCTGTCATTGGAGCTTGATCCCGGAAACCCTCTGCGAGAGCTTGCAATCCAACACGCAGGTCTTCATCACTGGCTGCACTGACGTCGAGACCGAACTTGGTCAAACGCTCACGCTCGAGAATCAACTGCTCCGCGTCCATCTCTTTTGGTTCACGACCAAAGATCTTGTTGGCATTCAGAATGATCGACGTTCCAATATGGCCTGGCATGACCACCGATGCGTGAACGTGAGGAGCGTTTAAGCGCAAGTCGGTCATCAGCGCTTCAGTAAAACCCTTTACTGCAAACTTGGCTGCGCTGTATGCAGTGTGCGAACGCGCAGGCCCAATGGATGCCCAAAACCCGTTAATAGAACTTGTGTTGATGATGTGCGCAGCAGGTGCAGCAATCAACAAGTCAAGGAAAGCACGCGTGTTGTAATAGACACCGAACCAACACACAGCAAATGTTTTGTCCCAATCGGCTCGCTCGCCTGTGACAAAGCTGTAACCCTGTGCAATGCCTGCGTTATTAAACAGCAGGTTGACATGCTTGCGCCAGCGTGCGACCACATCGCGAAATGCCAACACTTCTGACTCAACAGAAACGTCGGCGATGTGTGAAATGAGTTGACCCTTGTTGCCAGCGGCAGCACACAGCGCGGCGGTCTCGGCTAAATTCTCCTCGCTAATGTCGCAGGTTGCAACATCGCAACCGTCGGCTGTGAGTTGCAACACCATCTCGCGACCCATGCCCGTGCCACCACCAGTGACTACAGCAACTCGCCCTTCAAAACCATTTTCAAATCTTCCACTCATCACTTCCCCCTATTCGGCTCAATCTAATTGTTATGCGTCACGGTGACGAAGGCGCAACGACTGCCACGATCCATCGGCAGTCCAGCCACCGTCGACAGGCAAAGAAATGCCATTGACGAACCCCGATTTGTTTGCATCACACAACCACGCAATGGCCTGAGCAATGTCATCAGGCCGAGCAAAGCGTCCCATTGGAACATGATCGGTGATGTCTTGGTCCGAATAACTTCCGCCTGCTTGATCTTTATGATCCATTTCCGTTTTAACCCATCCTGGGCACACGGCATTTACTCGAACACCCTTCGCCCCCCACTCAACAGCAAGCGTGCGAGTTAAACCAATGAGACCATGTTTGCTTGCGTTGTATGCAGACCTATCAGCAACACCTTGCATGCCAGCAACCGAAGCAACATTGACAACCGATCCGCTACCCGCTTCAACCATTACTTTGCCAAATGCTTTTGCAAGTAAAAATGGTGCGACAAGATTGACTTCGATTACTTTGCGATACAGATCAGCAGGTGTGTCGAGCGCTGCGCTAATGCACGAAATGCCTGCATTGTTGATGAGTGCATCGACACGCCCAAAACGCTTGATCGTTTGGTCTACTGCCGACTGCACAAACACTTCACTCGTAATGTCGCCAACTAGTGATAGGGCATCCTTATATTCAGTCGCGTCAACTGGTTGCAGATCGAGCAGCACCAACGACCAACCCATTTCATTAAGCACATGTGCAGTTTGTTTGCCTATGCCTTGTGCGCCACCTGTAATTACTGCAACTCGTGAGCCCATAGACACATCGTAGGGCTATTTACTCTGGCATACGATATTGCTATGCATAAACACATTGTTATCTCATCACTTTTTGCCATCACCCTCGCATCGTGCGGTTCATCGTCGAGCAGCAATTCAGACGCCGAGTTGACGTCAGACACGACGATTACCACAGAAGATGAATCCGTCATGGATGCACCTGCGTCAACAGTCGTAGCTCCTACCGATGCAGTAGTAAACGCAGATGGCAGTGTGAGCATCGAAGTCAACGTAGGTGTAGATGACTACGACACACTTGCTGGTGAACGAGTTGTCAAAGTTGCACTTGGTTCAGCAGTGACTATCACCCTTACCGACACGACCGAAGATCAGGATTACCACCTCCATATATATGACATTGGGGCCGAAGCGAAAAAGGGCGAACCAGGCGTCATCAGCCTTGTGGTTGATCAAGCAGGACAGTTCGACGTTGAAAGCCACACAACTGGCAAAACCTTGCTCGTACTAGTTGTTGGCTAACACCAAACCAAGACAGCCCTGCGTTCACGATTAGTCTTTCCTCGTGATCACGAGCGCATTGGGTTTGAACTAGCTGGTGTCTCGTCAGCAGCACTCGCTCGGTAAGGACTTTCGTCTACTCATTTTTTCCGTGACGTCGTCGTGCACCGGCGATGGCATGTTTCTTACAGCGTTTCCTTTGCTTGCCGCCCTGCTCACTCGAGATCCGGTGCTGATCTCTGGCATCACGATTGCCACCAAACTCCCCTGGCTACTTTTCTCCCTCTTTACCGGAGCCATTTCTGATCGGATGGATCGTCGACGACTCATGATCGGCGCGGATATCACACGATGCGCAATTGTCGCCTCGCTCGCTGCGACGATTGTTTCCGATCACTCAAATATCTGGGTGTTGTATGCCTGTGCCTTCTCGCTCGGAATCTGTGAGACACTGCACACCAATTGCGCACAGGGACTATTGCCCGACATAGTTGAAGC
>CAINTF010000157.1 GCA_903853285.1 uncultured Acidimicrobium sp.
GTTGTTCATGGCTTACCCGGGCGTTTTCTACAGTGATGATGGTCAAATTCTGCGCGCAATGCAGCAGGCAAGTAGCAATGGTTCCACCATCATGATGCACGCCGAAAACGGCATTGCAATTGACGTGTTGGTGCAGCAGCACATTGCTCGCGGCGAAACCGATCCGAAGTATCACAGCTACAGCCGTCCAAGTTTGTTGGAAGGCGAAGCAACCAGTCGTGCAATCGTGTTGTCAAAAGTTGCAGGCAACGTGCCGTTGTACATCGTGCACATGTCAGCATCAGAGGCGCTCAACGCATTGTCGGAAGCTCGTCACGAAGGTCTCAACGTGTTCGGCGAAACCTGCCCGCAATACCTCTATATGACACTCGAGGATCACTTGGCTCAGCCTGGTTTCGAAGGTGCAAAGTATGTGTGCAGCCCACCGATCCGCAGCAAGCACGACAAGCACAATCACCACGCCGACTTGTGGAAGGGATTGCGCATGAACGAGTTGGCAGTTGTGTCAACCGATCACTGTCCGTTCTGCATGAAGGATCAAAAAGAATTGGGCATTGGCAACTTCTCGAAGATTCCAAACGGCATGGGCTCAGTAGAGCACCGTATGGAACTTATTTATCAGGGTGTTGTGCAAGGCGAGATCACACTCGAGCGCTGGGTTGAAACGTGCAGTACTTCACCTGCCCGCATGTTCGGCATGTATCCACAAAAGGGCATCATTGCTCCAGGGTCTGATGCAGACATCTTGGTGTGGGATCCAAACGGAAAGACAAAGATCGGCGTGAACGACAAGCACCACATGAACATGGACCACTCATCGTGGGAAGGTTTCAAAGTGGACGGCAAAGTCGACACCGTATTGTCACGCGGCAAAGTAGTTGTCGAAAAAGACAAGTTCACCGGCACAAAGGGCCACGGAAAATACATTAAGCGCGGCCTTTGCCAATATCTCAACTAAATTCAACCCCTCAACACCACATCAGGAGAAGTTATGCAACGCATTAGTCATTGGGTCAACAACAAAGTTGTCGTTGGCACGTCAGGTCGTACCGGCAAAGTATTCAACCCAGCAACGGGCGAGCAGCAGGCAGAGGTTGATCTTGCAAGCGTGGCAGAAGTCGACGCAGTTATTGCAAAATCAAAAGCAGCATTTCCTGAGTGGCGTGCAACAGGTATGTCGCGTCGTGCAGAGATCATGTTTCGCACACGTGAGTTGCTCGATGCCAACCGCAAAGAACTCGCAACATATTTAACGCTTGAGCACGGCAAAGTGCCAAGCGATGCACTCGGCGAAATTGCTCGTGGTATCGAAAACATCGAGTTTGCTTGCGGTATTCCTGCATTGATGAAGGGTGGCTACTCAGAGCAGGCTTCTGGTGGAGTTGATGTCTATTCAATTCGTCAGCCGCTCGGCGTTGTTGCTGGAATTACGCCGTTCAACTTTCCTGCAATGGTGCCAATGTGGATGTTTGCAAACGCAATCATGTGCGGCAACACATTCATCTTGAAGCCAAGCGAAAAAGATCCATCGGCGTCGATGTTTATTGCCGACTTGCTGCGTCAAGCAGGCTTGCCAGACGGCGTTTTCAACGTTGTGCATGGCGACAAAGA
>CAINTF010000158.1 GCA_903853285.1 uncultured Acidimicrobium sp.
AAGTGCAGAGCCCTATCGTTACCGAAACAAATGCTGGTGCAGACATTGCATCGCTCAAAAAGACAATCGATTTATTACACAAGCAAATCGATGAAAAACAATTTCACATTGACCAACTCGACGAATTGCTAGCTGAGTCTGATGAGCAAAATGATGCACTGGTTGATGACTTGGATGAACGTGAAACGCAAGTTGATTCATTAACTGCAGATAACACTCGCTTGCGAGAAAATATTGATGCGATAATTTTGCAGAAGCTCGACCTTGAAGCTGAGCTCGATCGTAAAGCACCAGGAGCAATCCCCCGAACGGTGCTGGACGCTGTGCACAAAGCATCAAAGGAATGCAGCAACCTTGTCTTTTTGAAGTCAGCATTCGAAACTGCTGATGCGCTTCAGGGACCTGACCCAGTGCGGCTCTTGAGCGATCTCAAGAAGCTCGAACTTGTGGTGCAGGCCTGGAGGTCAAATAAGTTTTCGTCAAGTGCGGGGCTTGGGTCATACATGCGCGATGAATACAACCTGGACTACGTGCCGAATATTGCGCGCGACACTGCACAGAAACACGCCGCGTATTACACCGTTACATATGAAGGCAAGCCGGTGTTGCTTGGTGCGCACTTGCGCCGCGGCAAAAACCGTTCTCTTATCCGAATTTATATGTATGTTGACAATGCCAACAAGACCATAGTTATTGGCAAGATCGACGATCACGGACCCGACCGAACCAGTTAAATCGGCTTCTCTAGTACAACCCCGTAGCGTGGGGTCATGACTTCTCCCATCTACAAACTTTCAGATAGTTACATCGATCGTCTTGCTGTGCTCGACCCTGGTGCTGCCACCTACATGGGTATTCCTGGTCACGACCACGAGATGACTGATTTCTCGCCCGCTGGTCATGACGCTCGTGCGGCGCTTGATCACGATGTGCTGACACAACTCAATTCGCTTGATGCTTCTGCTGATGCAGATCGTTTGGCTGCAGGAGTTTTACGAGAGTCACTCGAAATGGGCACGCTTGAATACGCATCGAATGAACACCTTCGATCTATCCGCGTGATTGCAGGAGACGTTGATGCGGGTCGCTCGATTTTTGACTTGATGCCTACCGATACCGCTGAGCAATGGTCGGTAATCGCGGAACGCATGTCTCAAGTACCACGCGCGTTTGCTGGTATGCGTGAATCATGGGCTCTTGGTGCGCAACGCGGCGCACTCGCGCAACGCCGACAAGTACTTGCATCGGCTGAGCAACTCAGTGCCTGGGCCGGTCGCGGCACCGCTCCTGCTTTTTTTGAACAGTTTGTTGAAGGCGCAGCTTCAGTTGCCGGTGCACCGATTGAACAACTGCGCAAAGCAGCTAAGGCAGCTTCAACAGCGCTCGGTGAAACATCAGATTATTTGCGCAACGAATACGCACCGATTGCTGATGCTCACGATGGTGTTGGAGCAGATCGTCACGCCCTTGCGCGACGTCGTTTTATGGGTATGAATGTTGAGGCCCGCGATGCATACGAGTGGGGCTGGGGCGAAGTAGAACGTCTCGACGCCGAGATGGCACGCGTGGCACAGGAGATTCAGCCGGGGGCGTCGCTTGCTGAAGTGCGTCACCTGCTGGACACCGACCCTGCACGTTCGATTGTTGGTGAGGATGGATTGCGCGATTGGCTGCAAGAAATCATGGATGACGCAATGAAATTCTTGATCGATGAAGACCACTTCTCAATTCCAAAATCCATTCAGCGAGTCGAGGCGATGATCTCTCCTCCTGGTGGCGCTGCAGCCATGTATTACACAGGACCAAGCGAGGACCTGAGTCGTCCAGGTCGCACGTGGTATCCAACAAATGGTCGCACGGTATTTCCGCGTTGGAGCGAACCAACGACCGCGTACCACGAAGGCGTACCGGGCCATCACCTCCAGGTTGCAATTGCCACTATCAATTCCGAAAAGCTTTCTCGTTTTCAGCGCAACACATTTGTGTCAGGTCATGGAGAAGGTTGGGCGTTGTACGCAGAGCGATTAATGGACGAATTTGGCTTCTTCGCCAATCCGGAATATCGCCTTGGATATTTGTATGCGCAAGCATTTCGTGCGGCTCGCGTAGTGATCGACATCGGCATGCATTGTGGATTCACTATTCCTGCCTCATGGCCATGGCATCCAGGTGAGGCATGGACACCAGAGCTGATGCTCGAATTCTTAAGTGCTCGTTCATCGAGCGACGATGAATTCAATCGTTCGGAAATCAATCGCTATTTGGGCTGGCCAGGTCAGGCTATTTCATACAAACTTGGCGAGCGAGTGTGGCTCGATTTACGCGATGACGCCCGCAAAAAGCACGGCTCGGCATTTGACTTGCGCAAATGGCATGCACACGGGCTCGACTTAGGCAACCTTGGACTCGACTTGCTCAAATCTGAAATGGCTCGCTTCTAGCTACGGAACCACGACGTGAAATCCGTCGATATCACCTGTGAAGGCGTAAGGGAACTTCAGTCCCACAACTCCTTCCCAATATGTGTCGTCGGTAACAATATAAATATTCGAGGCATCCAAGGTCCCATGCAGAAATCCTTGGTGAAGCCTGCCAGCGTATTGAGATGCTTCTTCCATGTTTATCCGTGAAAAGTACACAGCGTTAGTCCCCATCTTGTGCCGCGATGCAAAATCCGCAATCTTCATCCACCGACCCTCAACATCGTTAATCAACAATGGAAGTGCGACGATGTTCTTATGGGTTCGGGCAAGCTCTTCCCAGCGAGGGTCTTGCATTGGTGAAACCCATTGTGGTGCATTTGTAAACCGATGGCGCACAGTTGTGACAGCTGAAGCAGAATCCACAACCTGAAAAAGTAAACACCCAGCCAACACGATTGTTGCCAACTTCTTATTGAACACTCTGCATGCTGCAACTATGACGACCAAAACCAGCAGATAATACGCTGGCCAAATATACCGACCGTGAGTATGGAACGTCTGAGTGAATTGTTTAAACAGCGGTGGTAGCGGATAAACGAAGAATGTGCG
>CAINTF010000159.1 GCA_903853285.1 uncultured Acidimicrobium sp.
AGTGCCGCCTTCAAGTGACGACAAGCGTGCTTCGAGCACACCTTGCGTTGGGTTCATGATGCGCGTGTAGATGTTGCCGATCTCGGCAAGCGCAAACAAGTTTTGTGCGTGTTGTGCATCGCGAAACACGTAACTCGTGGTGCGATACACAGGAACGGCGCGCGCACCAGTGGTTGGGTCGGCAACTTGGCCGGCGTGAATCTGTCGTGTTTCGAAACCCCAGTTGTTAGTCATGGCAAGCACCCTAGAGGGCAATTGTTGACCAAACAACTCGGGAATCTAAAAGCCTGTATCTATAGGCTTATCAGCCTCCGGAAATCTCGGAGACTTTCTTCTTGCCCTTAGAGATCCACGGCATCATTGAGCGCAACTGAGCACCAACCTTTTCGATTGGGTGATTGCGACCAGCATTTTGCAATTCGGCAAAACGCTTGCGGCCACCGTCGCTCTCGGCGATCCACTCTTCGGCAAACTTGCCCGACTGAATTTCACCGAGGATCTTTTTCATCTCAACTTTTGTTGCTGCATTGATGATGCGTGGTCCGCGTGAGACGTCGCCGTACTCAGCAGTGTCGGAGATGGAGTAACGCATGCCTGCGATTCCTTCTTCGTACATCAAGTCAACAATCAACTTCACTTCGTGCAAGCATTCGAAGTACGCCATCTCTGGCTGGTAACCAGCTTCAACGAGTGTTTCGAATCCGGCTTGAACGAGTGATGTCAAACCACCACAGAGCACTACTTGCTCGCCGAACAAGTCGGTCTCGGTCTCTTCAGTAAATGTTGTTTCAAGAACGCCTGCGCGTGCGCCACCGATTGCTTCGGCATATGACAACGCAATTGCTTTTGCTTTTCCTGATGCATCTTGTTCAACAGCGATGAGTGCTGGCACTCCGCCGCCTTCGGTGTACGTACGACGCACCAAGTGGCCTGGGCCTTTTGGAGCAATCATGATCACGTCGACACCCTTTGGTGCTTCGATGCGATTGAAACGAATATTGAAACCGTGTGCGAATGCAATTGCCTTGCCCTCGGTGAGGTGTGGCTGAATGCTCTCTTCGTAGATCTTCTTTTGCTCGGTGTCTGGAGCAAGGATCATGATCACGTCGGCATATTTTGTGGCGTCAGCAATTGACATCACACGCAAGCCAGCGCTTTCGGCTTTGGCTTTTGACGATGAGCCGTCGCGCAAACCAACAACTACGTCAACACCCGACTCTTTGAGGTTGAGTGCATGTGCGTGACCTTGTGAGCCGTAACCAACGATGGCTACCTTCTTTGCGCGGATGATTGCCGGATCGGCATCTTTCTCGTAATAAATATTTGCGGCCATTAGTTTGCCTTTCCTTGTGTGTTAAGTGCTTTAGATGCTTTAGTTGCTGTATCGAGTCTTGGAAGCGCAACGCGACCAGTGCGCTGCAATTCTGTAATCCCATATTGTCGCAGCAATTCCGAGAAATCGTCCAACTTTTCAGGACTTCCATCCAGGGAAACAGTCACGGCGTCAGATCCAACCGAAAGAATGCGCCCTTCAAAGATATTGACCAATTCGACGATTTCGCCACGCTCTGTGGCACTTGCCTTGATAGTCGCAACCATGAGCTCGCGCTCGACCGACTTGCGGGGGTCGAGTTCTGAAATGCGAACGACGTCGATCAGTTTGAATAACTGCTTGACGATCTGCTCGAGAGGAGCCGACTCAACATCGACCACGATGGTGATGCGGCTGTACTCGGCCTGTTCGGTTGGCGCAACGGCCAACGAAAAAATGTTGTAACCGCGACGCGCAAACAACGACGCAACGCGCGCGAGCACGCCCGGTCGGTTTTGCACAAGCACCGACAACATGTGATGTGTTGGTGCACTGCCGTATGGGTTTGAGCTGCTCATTTGAGGAACTCCTTTCGACCGCTTTGTGATGGTGGCAACATGATGGCGTCGTTGTTGGTGCCCGGCGCAATCATCGGATACACAATTTCTCTTGCGTCAACGCGGAAGTCAACAACAACTGGTCGATCATTGATCGAGTTTGCTTTGTCGATTGCTGATTCAACTTCGGATGGATCGTCAACGCGAATACCAACGCAACCCATTGCCTCTGCCCACTTAACAAAGTTTGGTGTATCTGGTGACAAATACACTTCTGAGTAACGCTCGTCGTAGAACATCTCTTGCCATTGGCGAACCATGCCGAGGTACGAGTTGTTGAGAATGCCGATCTTGACCGGAATTTTTTCGATTGATGCAGTGACCAGCTCTTGTGCTGTCATCTGGAAACAACCATCGCCGTCGATTGCCCAAACAGTTTTGTCTGGACGACCAACTTTTGCACCGATCGCTGCAGGAACTGAGAAGCCCATCGTGCCCAAGCCACCTGAGTTGACCCATGTGTACGGCTCATTGAAGCGCCAGTACTGGCTCGACCACATTTGGTGCTGACCAACACCCGACACGAGGATCGTGCCTTCTGGTGCTGCATCGCGCAATTTTTCTAGACAGAACTGTGGCTTGAGTGGGCCGCCTGGCTCACTCTGTTCGTATGTCAATGGAAACTGCTCTTGCCAACCGCTGACGCGACTGCGCCATGGATTGAGATCGGCGCGTTCTGTGCCGCCCTGCAGTAATTCTTGAATTGCTTTGACCATTTCTTCGATAACAAGGCGACAGTCACCAACGATTGGAACGTCTGGCTTGCGTACTTTGCCCTGCTCTGCTGGGTCGATGTCGACGTGAATAATTTTTGCATCTGGTGCAAAGCCATTTACTTTTCCAGTAACACGATCGTCGAAGCGTGCGCCGAGTGCGATCAACAAGTCACTCTTTTGCATTGCAGTAACTGCAGTTGCAGTTCCGTGCATGCCAGGCATGCCCAAGCACAATGGATGATCATCGGGAAACGCTCCACGTGCCATCAATGTTGTGACAACAGGGATCTGTGTGAGTTCGGCAAGTGCGCGCAATGCATCAGCAGCGCGTGCTTTGAGAACACCACCACCGACATAGAGCACTGGTCGCTCGCTACGCAAAATTAATTGTGCAGCTTCTTTAATCATGCGAGTGTGACCCTTGGTGTTTGGTTTGTAACCAGGAAGGCTGTCGGCAACTTCATCATCGGTCGGCCAATTCCAACTCATCGTGTTTTGCAAAACGTCTTTTGGAACGTCGATCAACACTGGGCCTGGACGACCTGTGGTTGCAATGTGGAACGCCTGACGAATTGCCATTGGCAAATCTTCTGCACTCATAACAAGTTCGTTGTGCTTGGTGATGCTGCGTGTGATTCCAACTGTGTCGCACTCTTGAAACGCATCGGTACCGATTGCAGAAGTAGAAACTTGACCGGTGATTGCAACCATCGGAATCGAGTCCATGAATGCATCACACAACGGCGTGACCATGTTGGTTGCAGCAGGACCACTCGTCACCATGGCAACGCCAGGACGACCGGTGACGTGTGCGTAACCCTCAGCCATGTGACCGGCACCTTGCTCGTGACGCACCAAGATGTGGCGAATTGACGACTTGAGCAACGGGTCGTATGCAGGCAAGATGCAACCACCTGGCAGACCAAACATCACATCCACGTTCTCCATCTCGAGGCCGCGAATCAGTGCTTCGGCACCGGTGATCTTTTCACCGAGCTTTCCTGCTTTCGTTTGCTTGGATGTCATGTGTTTCTCCGTCTTTAACCTTGTTTTTGGGGAATAAAAAAGCCTCCCTTGTGGGAGGCTTGGGCACACGCGGCGAGAGCCGGTGTGCCTATCTAACTACTACTACGACTTTTGTTTTGAGGATGGCAATTGCCTTTGTTGCGAACACGTCTTTCAGTGTGTCAGCGCAAAAGCCTTTCAGCAACCGATCTCATTCTTTTTCGTGCTCTAAGTGCTTTACAAACGGGGATTAGGTGCCTGGTCGGGCCTCAACCACCACCCGCCGGAGCAGATTCAGGCTTTGCCAGTCTGGGTTTGAGCCTGCGGTTGAACTGCGAACTGGCGCCGTTGGGGCGAATGCCGAGACCAGCCTGACCTGCAAACCACTGACCTTGGTCGACAAAAAGTTGCACACAGTTCGTGCGCGCTGCACGTTAATTCGACTGACGACACCAAAAGCATTGCTCGGCGAATACGAGGTGCACGTAACGGTGTCGCCGCGCTTGAGATTGGCGGAATAGCGAACGAGTCGATCCAGTTGCACTGTGTTGAGCGCCGACATGTTCAGTGCAAACGGTTGTACAACGATTGTCGGAATCATTCGCGCAACAACGAGTTGTGGCAATGCCGATGTTGTTGATGTGGCTTGCGCAATTGTTGTATTGGTCTGAACAGTTGTAGTCGGAATAGAAGTAGTTGGAACTGTTGTGGATTGAAGTGACGTAGGCGCGACCGTTGTTGTAGTCGCAACGCCCCGCGCTGCGAGTGTTGTTGTCGTTGCGACCGTAGTGGTAGTTGTAGTCGGCGCAATCGTTGTTGTAGTTGTAGTCGTTGCAATCGTTGTTGTAGTTGTAGTCGTTGTTGTGGTTACTGGCGTTACTGATGTAGATGACAGCGCAACAGCACCCGTGTTCACCACATTCAGCGCGCTGACTCGAAACGAATACGCCGTGTCATTTACAAGTCCTGTAACAGTTGCACTCAGTGACGTAGACACGCCATCGCTCAACACCGACCACACACCAGAACTTTGCACCGAATACTCAACTACGTAGTCGGTGATTGCCGAGCCACCACTGCTCGCAGGAGCGGCCCACGACAACGTTGCTTGAGTGTTGCCTGCAACTGCAACAACACTTTGTGGCGCAGTTGGTTCGGTCGCGATATTGGCAGAGCTACCAAGTGCAACAACTGCGAGAGCGTCGCCCATCTCGTTTGCACTTGCGCCAATAGACGTAATACCGCTTGAACCAATCTGGCCACTTGAGCCGTCGCCCCAACACTTGAGCGTCGCGTTGTCGAGCAGCGCGCACGTGTGCGTGCCACCCGCGCTAATTGTTAATGCGGTGCGACCGGTACCGAGAGAAATTGC
>CAINTF010000160.1 GCA_903853285.1 uncultured Acidimicrobium sp.
AAGGCGATGGAGATGCTTGGGCGAGATGCGCCAAACATTCACGACATTGAAGCAATGAGGCAAAAACTTGACGACGGAGAAATGTCAGTCACATATATAGGTGCCGACGATTACCCAGCATTGCTGCTTGACGATGTTGCTCGACCGTCCGTGTTGTTTTACCGCGGCGATCTTGAAGTGTTGCAACAACGTCGTGTCGGCATTGTTGGCACACGTTCTGCGACTGCGGCAGGTCGTTACATGGCATCACACTTGGCCTATGACCTCTCCGAGCAGGGGGTTGCCATCGTGTCCGGGTTAGCGCGTGGAGTAGACGCATGGGGTCACAAAGGGGTATTGCTCGCACTGGATCGTAGAGACAAATTTGTTTCTGCTCGCGACTCACACTGCGGACAACCGATTGCGGTCGTTGCTTCTGGCCTTGATGTGACATATCCAAAAGAAAATGCAGACTTGTGGCAATTCGTTGCCGAGAGCGGTCTGCTTATCACTGAGTCACCGCCAGGTACACGGCCCGAAGCATTTCGGTTTCCGTTACGTAACCGCATACTTGCGGCACTATGCGAAGTGCTTGTGGTGATCGAGTCACATGCAAAGGGCGGATCAATGATCACTGTGGAAGAAGCACAACGCAGAGACATCTCGGTAATGGCGGTGCCAGGTTCACCCCGCTCGTTGTCATCGGCTGGTACAAACTTGTTATTGCAACAAGGTTGTGCTCCGGTTGTTGACGCGACCGATGTGTTGGTTGCGCTCGGCTTAGACAACAGGCGCAATCATCCACAAGTTTTCGATTCGCGTCGTACGCCAAGCGTCCAGGATCAGACACTTCTTTCACACATGCGAGGAGAGGCGGTCACGCTCGATCAATTGCTGATACGCACAAGCACTGATCTTGTACAAACGGCACTTGCTCTTGGTCGGCTCGAAGCCGAAGGGTGGGTCTTCAATAACGCAGGATGGTGGGAGGTGCTCGGCCGGAGCACTGAACAGGGGTACGGTTTTATTGATGGCAACTGCAGATAAGTGGAACATCGAGGGGTTCGCGACTTCGCTCACGGCCGCCTCCGACAACACGGTGTCTGCGTATGTCAGTGACGTTTCGATATTTGCGCAATGGGTAGAACGGCAGCAAATAGTTTCACCAAAAGAAGTGACGAAAGATGTGGTTCGTCAATACATCAGTTTTCTCACAACCATGAAACAAGCCAAACGCAGTGTGAGTCGAAAACTTGCAGCGCTTCGCAGATATTTTGCGTGGCTTGTTCGGGACGGAAAAATCAAAGTAGATCCAACGCTTGGCGTGCGTTCTCCAAGCGATGCGGGGCGACTGCCAAAAGTGTTGACCAACGAACAGCTTGGTGCATTATTGGAAACCAGTAATAGTGATGAGCCGGAATGGAAGACTCTGCGCGATACCGCAGTGATCGAGATGTTGTATGGCAGCGGCTTGCGAGTGAGCGAGCTTTGTGCACTCGACATCGACAGTATCAATGCAAAATCGAATGCTGTAACGGTGATGGGTAAGGGGTCCAAGGAGCGACGTGTGCCGGTAAGCGAACCAACAATCGACGCCATCAAATTGTGGATGAAGGTTCGTCGCGAGGTGGTCGTGGATGGTGATCCAAAATCTGACGTTGTTGCGTTGTTTGTGAATAGTCGAGGTAAGCGACTCGGAACGCGTGATGTGCGCCGAATATTGGATGCACGCTCGCTCGCGCCAACTCACCCGCACGCACTGCGCCATACATTTGCTACGCACCTGCTCGATAATGGGGCAGATCTGAGGGCGGTGCAGGAGTTGCTAGGTCACAGCGATGTTGCAACTACACAGCGCTATACCCACGTCAGTAAAGAGCGCCTCAAGTCGGTATACGGGGTCAGTCACCCGCGGGCATA
>CAINTF010000161.1 GCA_903853285.1 uncultured Acidimicrobium sp.
AGAAGTGATTCAAACTTGCCAGGCGAATGGAATTATTCCCTCGCGCCCTTTGGCGGTTGGAGTTTTCACCGACGAAGAAGGCGCTCGTTTTGCGCCTGACATGCTCGGTTCGTTGGTGTACGTCGGTGGCATGACCACTGAAGAGGCACTTGATATCACTGCGATTGACGGACCTCGACTCGGCGACGAACTCGTACGCATCGGTTATGCGGGTTCCGCTCCATGCCCAGGAGTCGTTCCACACGCTTTTGTAGAGACACATATCGAGCAGGGACCACTACTTGAAGCCAACCGCGTTCGAATTGGTGCGGTGACCGGCGTACAAGGAATTTCATGGCAAGAAGTGACAATAGTTGGCCAGTCCAACCATGCGGGCACTACGCCGATGTCGTTACGTCACGATCCAACGTATGTCGCAGCCGAAATTGCAGTCTTTCTTCGCAAATTGAGTGCCCGGTATGGCGCCCACCAAGTTTGCACTGTTGGCAAAGTTGATGTATTCCCAAACTTGATCAATGTCGTTGCGGCCCGAGTAACAATGACCTTGGATATCAGAAATACTGATGAGACATTACTGCAGCGTGCAGAGATTGAAGTCGCAACATTTTTGAAGGAAATTGCCGCATCTGAAGGTGTGACTATCACAACCAAGAAGCTCGCGCGGTTCGAGCCAGTCGAATTTGACGAGCGCGTCATATCAATAATTGAGCGGATATCCATCGATCTTGGCAACACCACTCAACGCATGCCGTCGGGTGCTGGTCATGATGCCCAAATGCTCGCACGAGTTTGCCCAACAGCGATGATTTTTGTACCAAGCATCAATGGAATCAGCCATAATCCAGCCGAAGATACAAATGTCGAAGATCTGGTGGCTGGAGCAAATATTCTTCTTCAAACAATGCTCAATCTTTGTGTATTCGATTTCGTAAAAGTGTGAAAGGGTCTAGATCATGTCAAGACTGATAACCGTAGGCGCTGCCCAGCTCGGCCCGATTCAAAAAGAAGATGACCGAGCGTCGGTTGTTAAACGATTGATCGAACTCCTGCATCAAGCCAAATCTGCAAACTGTGATCTTGTGGTTTTTCCAGAGCTTGCGCTTACGACGTTTTTCCCTCGTTGGTTCGTCGACGATATTTCAGAGGCACACCACTGGTACGAAACAGAGATGCCATCGGCTGTTACTCTCCCGCTGTTCATGGAAGCCAAGCGTTTAGGAATCGGATTTTGTCTTGGCTATGCAGAGCTCACACCGAATGGTGAGCGATTCAATACACAGATATTGGTTGAGCGTGATGGATCAGTGGTAGCAAAATATCGCAAAGTGCATATTCCTGGTCATGCAACGCACGAACCCAATCGCCCTTTCCAGCACGCGGAGCGCTATTACTTCACACCAAGCGAAGAAGGATTTGGCGTATGGAAAGCATTTGGTGGTCGCCTCGGAATGATGATCTGCAACGACCGACGCTGGCCCGAGTCCTACCGAGTAATGGGTCTGCAGGGTGTTGAAATGATCTTGTGTGGTTACAACACGCCAATGCATTATGTTCCAGATCCTTCGCAAGATGTTTTGCAGGGATTCCACAATGCTTTGGTTATGCAGAGTGGCGCATACCAAAATGGCACGTTTGTTGTCGGTGTCGCCAAAGGTGGTGTCGAAGAGGGAGTACTTGGCTTATGCGATTCCAGCATCATCGGTCCGTCCGGTGAAATTCTTGCCAAAACAAGTACATTCGAAGACGAGCTAGTACATGCCGTCTGTGACCTTGATTGGTGCAAGCAGTACAAGGACACCTTGTTCGATTTTGACAAATATCGCCGCCCCGAGGTGTACGGGCGCATCACCAGCCAACGCGGAACTGTCCTCGACTGATTCGTGCGGGATTTGGCCATTGCTTAACATTTTGTAAAGCAAATGCTGTAGCGTAAAACCCGTGACTGCTATGGATTTGAGCACCCCCAAAGTCGATTCTGTCGCGTTTACCGTCAACGAAACTCCAGTGACGGTTCGCTCGGATCACCCACATCTTTTAGCGGCACTGCGAGAAGAATTAAACATCACTTCACCAAAAGATGGCTGCTCGCCTTCTGGCCAATGTGGCTGTTGCACCGTATTAGTCAATGGCAAGGCAGTTGTCAGCTGTCAGACACCGCTCACCAAAGTTGCAGGCTCAACTGTCGTGACTCTCGAAGGTGTTTCTGAACAGGAACGCAATACCTATGCGCAAGCATTTGCTGCATGTGGAGGATTGCAATGCGGCTTCTGCATTCCGGGAATTGTTGTACGAGCCAAGGCACAAGTTGACAAGAAGGGCGCTGATCTCTCCCGTACCGACATGGCGAAGCATCTCGGCGCACACTTATGCCGCTGCACTGGATACGTCAAAATTCTCGACGCGATAGAGATGGTTGCACGAGGCGAAGTTCCCGTCATGGTGAGTCCAGGTGGTGTTGGAAGTCGAACCATCAAGTATGAAGCTGAAGCACTAGCACTTGGTGACCGTGGATATATCGACGACATACGTATTCCCGGAATGTTGCACGCGGCACTGGTATTCACGCAACACACACGAGCTGATGTCAATGCCATTGACACTTCAACCGCATTGACGATGCCGGGCGTCCAAGCGATCTTTACTGCTGCAGACATACCGGGTGAGTTGATGGTCGGCATTATTTACAAAGACTGGCCAGTCATGATTCCGATTGGTGGACGAACGTCCTACGCTGGTGACGTACTTGCCATTGTCATCGCTGACACAAGAGATCATGCACGGTCCGCTGCTCAATCAGTCGTCGTTGATTACACCATTCACAAGCCAATCACTGACCCACTTGCTGCACTCACCAATGACGAAGTAGCAGTTTGGAAGACTGACAGCAACATATTGAGTACAAGTCGCTACGAGCGAGGCGATGTAATCTCCGCCCTGGAAACAAGTGAGTTCGTAGTTGAAGAAACCTTCGTAACACAACGTATCGAACATGCTTTTCTCGAACCAGAGAGCACGGTCGCTGTTCCTTCTGCAGACGGCAAATCTTTGCATGTCTATTCAGGTGGTCAAGGAATTTGGGATGATCGCAACGACATCGCAAAATTGCTTAATCTCGACAACGCTCAGGTGACTGTCGAACTCATCACTAACGGTGGCGCTTTCGGCGGCAAAGAAGACATGAGCAATCAGGCTCATACGGCGTTAAGCGCCTGGTTGCTGCAGACTCCAGTCAAATGCACTCTTTCTCGCGAGGAAAGTCTCTTGATGCATGCCAAGCGACATCCGATCACAATGAAGTACCGGGCTTCGTGCGATAAGCAGGGCAAACTCACCGCATTGCACGTTCGCGCAATTGGTGATTCGGGCGCTTATGCAAGCGTTGGAATGAAAGTACTTGAACGTATGGCAGGTCATGCGAGCGGTCCATACCGCGTACCGAACATCGACGTTGAAGCGATTGCAGTTCGCACAAATAATCCCGTCTGTGGAGCATTCCGAGGCTTTGGCGCTAATCAAGCGCAATTCGCAATGGAAGGTGTGATCGATCGCCTTGCAGAAAAGGTTGGCATCGATGGTTGGTCCATGCGGCAACTCAACGTCATCTTGCCTGGTCAGGTTTGGGGCCCCGGACAGATCATGGACGATGGTTGTCTAGGCGCTTCAGAATGCTTAAAAGCAATCAAGCCTGCTTATGATGCCGCACGCGCATCTGGCAAAGCAGTCGGACTCGGACTCGGACTGAAGAACAGCGGACTTGGCAACGGTTTCAAAGAAATCAATCGCGCAGTGATTCGATTCAAAGAGGATGGTCGTGTTGAAGTTCGTCATGGGTGGACCGAAATGGGTCAAGGCATCAACACAGTTGCGCTACAAGTAGCAGTTCATGAACTTGGAATTGACGGCAATCTCATTGATGTCATTGTGGATACAACTCGCGAATTGGGATTAGGTCAAACAACCGGATCACGCGGAACATTGATGGGCGCTGGCGCAGTCAAGGATGCTTGCGATACAGCCAAAGCAGCTCAATGCGCTATCGGCGTTGATCACTATGGTGAGTACCGCGTTGACTGGACAACCAAACTCGGCGACCCCGACGTAGTTAATCCAATCATCCACTCAACTTTCGGTTATGCAGCACAGATGGTGGTCATGGACCGCGAAACAAACAAAATTGAGCGAGTTGTGGCTGCTCACGATGTTGGTAAGGCTGTCAATCCGCAGCTCTGCGAAGGACAAATCGAAGGCAGTGTTCACATGGGTCTTGGCTATGCCCTTTCTGAAGATTTCCCGAGCGATCCCGAAACCGGCTTCCCTATTAATAAAACCTTGCGCTCTCTCAAGATTTTGCGCGCCAAGGATGTTCCTGCGATTGAAGTCATCTTGGTTGAATCACCACAGCCAAATTCTCCGTATGGAATCAAAGGTGTTGGTGAAATTGGCTTGGTGCCCACTGCTGGCGCTGTAGCCGCAGCATTTCGTGACTTGAACGGGACATGGCATACAACATTGCCGATGCTGAAGTCTGCTTCAGACGACACGGAAGAATAATTGCAGTGTCAAACACAACGCCAGGATTTGTCTGCGCACATCATCACTTGTACTCATCACTCGCTCGCGGTATGCCAGCACCACCACTAGCACCCACAAAATTTATCGAAGTCTTGCAACAAGTATGGTGGCGCCTTGATGCGGCTTTGGATGCCGACATGATTTATTGGTCCGCTGCTCTTGGTGCTGTAGAAGCCCTCATGAATGGCACGACTGCGATCATTGATCACCACGAATCACCAAACATGATTGAGGGTTCGCTCTCACTCATCGATAAAGCGTGTAGCGAGGTCGGAGTTCGAGTCAATACTTGCTATGGAATTACCGACCGCTGGGACAATAACGGTCAATTGCACTCCAAAGTTTCGCCTCTTTCGAAGATGACCGATGCTGCACAAAGAGGTCTTGCCGAGTGCAAGCGCTTCATCTCAGAGGGAGGACGCGGCATGATTGGCGTGCATGCTGCTTTCACATGTAGCGATGAAACACTCAATGCTGCAGCCAAACTTGCGATGCAACTCGATGTCGGCGTTCACATTCATGTTGCCGAAGGTATTGATGATGCACATGCTGCAGCTCGACTCTCCGCATTGGCTACTGACGACTGGTTGCTCGTACACGGTGTGCATCTTGACACTCCCCTACGAGGTCGTCTCGTACACAATCCGCGATCAAATATGAATAACCATGTTGGCTATGGTGCGCCGACTTCCAAACCAAATACCGTCCTGCTTGGCACAGATGGAATTGGAGCGGACATGCTCGAGGAGTCACGTCTTGCATACGCAAGACTTCGCGAATTTAATATTGCCGAGACTCCAGACACTGTCTCTCAATGGTTGAAGAATGCGTATCAAATCTTCCCAGAAGCGGAAAACGATGTTGTTACCTGGAATTACGATCAGGTGCAGAGTCCATGGCATGTTGCGTTTACTCCTGGAACACGAGTCACCGACGTCATCATCGACGGAAAAGTTGTCTTGAAAGATGGCTTACCAACTCAGGTAGATCTCGACGAAATTCGAGCAAAGGCACATGAACAAGCAATTCGACTTTTTGAAAGGTTGCAATAATGTCACTCCCAGCACAAGCAATTAATCCAATTACTGGCAAGGCTCGCGTAGCGATCTACCTTCAAGATGCCCACCGAATTCGAGAGGGCATGGAGTACGCGCAGTACGCAGAGGCAAAAGGTTTCGAAGCAGTGTGGCAAGCAGAGAGCCGTCTTGTGCGCGAAGCCACGGTGCCAATGGCAGCATTTGCGTCTGTAACGAACACAATCAAGGTTGGTTCGGGTGTTGTTGATTGCTGGAGTCGAAACCCTGCAAGACTCGCCGCTACTTTCTCCACACTGGACGATCTTGCACCTGGTCGAGTAATTCTCGGCATCGGTGCATGGTGGGACCCATTGGCTCAAAAAGTTGGCATCTCACGCGCCAAGCCATTGCGTGCGATGCGAGAGATAGTTCTCAATGTTCGTGCGCTACTGAATAATGAGAACGTCACATTTGACGGCGAGTTTGTCAAGTTCGATGGCATTGAGCTGGATTACGTGTATCAGGAACGTCGCGCAAAAGATGTTCCGATTTACATCGGTGCAACCGGTATGCAAATGATGGAACTCACTGGCGAAATTGCTGACGGCGTCGTGCTGAACTATTTGGTCTCCCCTGATTACAACAAACAGGCAATAGAGGCACTCACCGCTGGCGCTGATAAGGCTGGCCGCAAGATCGCAGATATTGATAGACCACAACTCGTTGTCTGCAGCGTTCATGAGGATCGCAAAACTGCACTCAATATGGCTCGCGAAATGGTCACACAGTACCTAGGGCAACAACCGCACATCATGAAGGCTTCTGGTGTTCCTCAGAGCCTGCTTGACAAGGTTGGTGAAGTGCTGACATGGCCAGCCACTCATGAGCAAGTCACTGCAGCTTCAAAACTTGTGCCCGATGAGATCGTGCAAATGCTGACCGCCAGTGGCACTCCAGCGGAAGCACGAGCGAGTGTGAAGCATTACATCGATAATGGTGCGACATGTCCAATTTTGTATCCTCTTGGCGATGTCAAAGCAATGATCGACACCTTTGCTAACTGGGATGGCGTTCAATGACAGTTGCACTACCACTCACGATCCGTGAAGCAGTCTTAGCATTGTCAAATACTCCCGATGCACGCCTGATTCAAGGTGGCACCGACATGATGGTCGAAGTTAATTTCAACCATCTCAAACCGAACAACATCATTGCGTTGCGTCGCATACAAGAGTTACGTACATGGCAGAAGAATGCTGATGGCACGGTCACAATTGGTGCTGGTGTGCCCTACCAAGAAATGGAATCGGGCGAACTCAAGCAACTTGTTCCCGCTCTCGCTGAAGCAGCACGAACTGTTGGATCACCTCAGATTCGCGCAGCCGGAACCCTGGGCGGAAACCTGGGCACTTGCTCTCCCGCTGGCGACGGTTTACCAGTACTTTTCGCACTAGACGCGGTTGTGCATCTGCAGAGTCACGAGGCATTGCGCCAAATCTCCATTCACGAATTCATGCTTGGCGTCAAACGCAATGCTCGGAATGCCAATGAAATCATCACTGCTGTGACTATTCCGCTACTTAACGGCTGGCAGGGTTACGCAAAAGTTGGCGTAAGAAACGCAATGGTTATCTCGGTTGCATCGGCATGTCTCGCCATTGACAAATCCACAAATTCCGTTCGGATCGGTCTAGGCGCAGTTGGTCCAACGATCATTCGCTGCAGAGACGCTGAGTCTTGGCTCTCTCAACAGTTTGATTTTTCTTCGACAACGGGCATTGATGGCGCTGTAGCCAAGGAATTCGGTCGGCGCGTGACGCTTGAATCCAAACCAATTGACGACCACCGATCGACCGCTGAATACCGACGCCACGCAGTCGGAGTTCTAGCTCAACGACTTATCACAAGGGCCTACCCATCATGAATGAATCAATCGGAAACGAGATGTACTCGCTGCACATCAACGGTCAAGATCGTCCAGTGGTCGATGCCTGGGTGGGCGAAAGTTTGCTCTATGTATTGCGTGAACGTTTAGGACTCCCAGGGGCCAAAGGTGCGTGTGAACAGGGTGAATGCGGAAGTTGCACCGTCTTGATGGACGGTGATGCCGTATGTTCCTGTCTGGTAATGGCTGCAACGGCAGTTGGATCTGACATCGTCACGGTTGAGGGACTCATAGAACAAAACCCAACCATGGCCGTCACCGCACAGGCGATAACCAGCCAAGTCACTGACGTTCAACAAGCTTTTATTACAGAAGGTGGCGTGCAGTGCGGTTTTTGCACACCAGGATTGATTGTTGCCGTACATCATCTACTTGATAAAAACCCAAATCCAACAGAACTAGAAGTCAAAGAGTCCATTTCGGGCAACATCTGTCGCTGCACGGGATATGGACGCATCTTTGCAGCAGTTGAAGCGGTTGTCCAAGTTCGGAAAGCAAATTCATGAGTGCAATCAAGCAGGATATTCGTACTCGTGACACACTTGGCGCAAGCGCACTTCGACCTGACGGTGTAGCAAAAGTTACAGGTTCGTTCTCGTTTTCGTCCGACATGTGGGCAGAAAATATGCTGTGGGGCGCAACTCTTCGTTCTCCTCATCCATACGCCCGTATCATTTCCATTGATACCACCGACGCACTGCTCATCAGCGGCGTCTCTGCAGTACTCACTGCGCAAGATGTGCCTGGCAAGGCAACGTATGGACTTATTTCTGCTGATCAGCCTGTTTTTGCTTCTGAATTTGTTCGCTACATGGGTGAGCCCGTTGCTGTTGTCGCAGCAGATCATCCAGAGACCTGTCGACGTGCTCTTGCAGCAATTATCGTTCACTATGAAGTACTCACGCCTGTCGTGGACCCCGAATTAGCCATGCTCAGAACGACTGAGCAAATCCATCCAGACGGCAATCTCATTCGACATCAACGCATCGTGCACGGTGACCCACATGCATCTGCGGAGATCACGGTCGAAGGCAACTACACCATCGGTATGCAAGATCAGGCGTTTCTTGGTCTAGAAGCCGCTATGGCATTTCCGGATTCGGGTGGCAACGGAGTTGAACTTCATATTGCAACGCAATGGTTGCATGAAGATCGCGGTCAAATCGCTGCATGCTTGGCGCTCCCCGAAGAGAACGTTCGCCTTGTACTTGGCGGTGTTGGTGGTGCATTTGGAGCACGTGAAGACATCAGTCTGCAGGTGCATTGCTGCCTACTCGCTCTGCGCACAGGAAAACCGATCAAAATGCAGTACAGCCGCGAGGAAAGCTTTTTTGGACATGTCCACCGACATCCAGCAAAGATTTGGATGAAACATCATGCAACCAAGGATGGCAAAATTGTCAAAATTGAGTCCAGGATGGTCTTTGATGGTGGTGCATACACAAGCACATCGCCTGCAGTATTGATCAACGGAATTACGCATACCCAGGGGCCTTACCAATGCGACAATGCAGTAGTGGACGGCTTTGCAGTTCGCACGAACAATCCACCGTGTGGAGCAATGCGCGGATTCGGTGTAGTGCAAGCTTGTTTTGCGCACGAAAGTCAAATGGATCTTTTGGCTGAAGCGTGTGGCCTGTCAGCTGTCGATATTCGCCTGGAAAATGCAATGCGGACCGGAGACAAACTCATCACCGGCCAAGTGGTTGAGAGTGTTGCGCCAGTTGAGCGTTGTATCCGTGAAACTAACGCAATACCGATGCCTGATCCCCTTGCATCGAATGCAAACGTACTTGAGTTCCCTGGAGGTAGTGGTCGCACTGCTGACAGACACAACATCATTCGTGGAGTTGGCTGGGGTGTTTCAATTAAAAACTTGATGTATTCAGAAGGCTTCGACGACTATGCAACCGCTCGCTGCACACTTTCAAATGGCGTTGCCTCACTCAAGTTTGCGACCTCTGAGGTTGGTCAAGGATTCGTGACTCTTGCTCCACAAATAGCGCGTAGCGTGCTCGGTGTTGACGATGTGGTTCTCGAAACTTCAGACACACAGATCGGATCTGCAGGTTCAACATCAGCATCTCGACAGACCTGGATGAGCGGTGGGGCTGTCGATGGCGCATGTCGACTTGTTCGTGAGCGCCTCTTTGAACATGTTGGCAAACTGCACAATATTGACCCAATTCGTTTGATGGTTGAGAACACCGACATCATTGACACGGTTGGAACATTTCGAATAAGCGTTGCTGAAGCAACTCAAGGCATCACACTCTCAGAGACCTTTGAGCACCATCACCGCAAAACGGAAGACCTTGACGAAAATGGTCAGGGAAATTGTCACGTTGCGTTCGCTTTCGTGGCACACCGAGCCGTCGTAGACGTTGACGTGGAACTTGGTCTTGTAAAAGTTGTCCAAATCGCGACAGCACAAGATGTGGGACGAGTGCTCAACCCTCTATCGGCCATCGGACAACTCGAGGGTGGAATTGCTCAAGGCCTCGGACTTGCCGTCATGGAAGAAATCATCATGGACAACGGTCGAGTGAAGAATCCAAGCTTCACCGATTACTTGTTGCCTACTGCCCTGGATGCTCCACGCGTAGTAGCTGTCATGATTGAAGAACCAGAACCACAAGCGCCACTCGGCGCCAAGGGTATT
Source organism: uncultured Acidimicrobium sp. (assembly GCA_903853285.1). Classification (GTDB taxonomy): domain Bacteria; phylum Actinomycetota; class Acidimicrobiia; order Acidimicrobiales; family Ilumatobacteraceae; genus UBA3006. The sequence continues at coordinate 10,196 of CAINTF010000161.1, forward strand.
GGCGAACCACCATGTATTTCAGTGA
>CAINTF010000162.1 GCA_903853285.1 uncultured Acidimicrobium sp.
CCACATTCCGACCATCGCATTTACTGATGAACTTCCACCAGTACCCGTACCTCGCACATATTCACTGACATCCTGATTTGCAGTTCTACGTACCGGAATGCGCAAGTTTCGACCCTCAACTTCAAGGGCCTTCACAAAATTGGTGCTTTGTATACCATCGGCTTCCATTGCAACTGAGATATCTGGCCCAGCATCCAACAACAGCACATCAATGTTTTGGTTCTGTGACAGACGTGCCGCGATTACCGCTCCCGCCGAACCAGCGCCAACGACAACGACTCTTGGTCTTGTCGTCTTACGTTTGTTTCGGCGAAGTATTGCCACAGCTATATTCTTAGCGCCTGGAATGAAAACAACCGGCGAGAACGTTTAATCAATATTTGTTGCGACAGGCAGACCCTGGAGGTGCGCATGATCGTTGTAGCGCATTAGCGCCCAATGGTCGGCTCGAATCTCCACCAACTCGGTCAATGAACAGTTCTTTGTGCGCATCTCAAACGCACCAGTTTGTGGTGTTTTGAGGTGTCGCCGAATCACCGCGTCCACCACACCGCCGTGGCACGCCACAACGATTGTCTTCTCGTAGTGCTCTTTAACGACCTTGTCGAAAGCAGTAGCCACTCGCGAATGAAATTGCGCGATCGTCTCACCACCAGGAAAAAATACTGCGTTTGGATCCCCACCCCAGTTGGGCTTCCCGTGCTGAGCCATGAAATCCACATATGTCATTCCGTCGCACTGTGGACCAGGATCATGTTCACCAAATCCAGGCTCAACATTGATCTCGAGTCCAGCAAATGCTGGCGCAATAATCTTTGCTGTTTCTAGCGCCCGTGGGTATGCACTGGAATACAACACATCAGGAACAATTTCTTTGGTCAACTCGAGACGTTCGCGCAGGGCAGCGGCTTGAAGCTCACCCAATGGTGACAACCCCGTGCACGAACGCGGACCACCCAACACTCGATTAACAGTGACTACTGATTCGCCATGGCGAACCAAAATGATCCTGGTCAAACTCACGCGAGTTTTTCAACGAACGCTTCAAGTTGCCGCAAATTGCGACACTCGTATACGCCGTCCGTAAAATTTCCGTATTCTCCAACGATTGAGTCTCCGGTGTTCCAATAACTTCGAGGCTCTGGGTTCAGCCAATACACGTGGCGACCACGCTTTTGCATTTCCTTGATCACCCAAGCAGATGAAGCGTGATAATTATTGCGGGCATCGCCAAGTAACAAAATTGTTGTCTTCGGATTGATGTCTTTTCCATAGCGTTCCCAAAAAACTTCGAATGCGTGGCCATAGTCGCTATGCCCATCAACCCATACAACGTCAGCTTCTGTGTTTACGCGGTGAATCGCGTCGCTGATGTCAACATTTGATTTGAAGTAGTCAGTCACTTCATCGATGCCGTCAATAAACACAAATGAGCGAACTTTGGAAAACTGGGCGTCGGGCCGTTCATAGAGATATTCCTTTTTGTCGTTCAGCCTGACGCCGCGAAGCACCCCTTGCTGCCGCCAGTAGTCGAC
>CAINTF010000163.1 GCA_903853285.1 uncultured Acidimicrobium sp.
CCACTCGCTGCTGTTGTTGGTGCGCTCTGCGCAGTGCTCGTGACCTACGTGGTTGGCACCGCATTCGGAAGCGTGCGATCTGGAACAACACTGGTGCTTGCAGGCGTTGCTGTTACATCAATGCTCACAGCCATCCAAGCCTTCGTATTGCAACGAAATAGCGATGTCGTGCGTCAGGTGTATTCGTGGATCTTGGGCCGACTTTCGAGTGCAACTTGGGGCGATGTTCGCCTCATTTTGCCGTATGTCGTTTTTTCATCTGTTGTTTTACTCCTGCATCGTCGTTTGCTCGACGTGATGCGCGTTGGCGATGACGAGGCACTTGCGCTCGGTATCAATGTGCGCAGGGTTCGCCTCATCGTGGTGTTGGCGGCCACGCTCGGCACGGCTTCGGTCGTGGCAGTGAGCGGGTTAATCGGTTTCGTCGGCATCATCGTGCCTCATGCGGTTCGACTCATTGTTGGTGCGAGCAATCGCGTAGTGCTGCCAATGAGCATGATGCTTGGTGCGGCGTTCTTGGTTGCTGCCGATATTCCAAGTCGAGTGTTGGCGAGTCCGGCCGAAACTCCGATCGGTGTTGTCACTGCATTTATTGGTGCGCCATTCTTTTTGTTACTCCTTCGCACGCGAGATGTATCGAGATGACCGCAATTGGCTTTTGTGATCTCACGGTTTCGTACAACGGAACAAATGCGGTGGTGGGTTTTAACGACCTTCTTCATTCAGGCGAGTGGTTATGTCTGATCGGCCCCAATGGCGCAGGGAAGTCTTCTGTGCTCCGTGCGGCGGCTGGTCTCGTTTCTTACACGGGCTCTGTTGCAATTAATCAGACCGAGATTCCTGCGGCATCAGCTCGATGGAGAGCACAACACATTGCCTACGTGCCACAAGCACCAGTGATTCCAACTGACATGTCGGTATACGAATATGTCTTGCTTGGTCGAAACCCGTACATCAATTACTTTTCATCTGAAACATCTCATGACCGCGATGTAATTGATCGAGTCTTGAGTCGTCTTGACCTTGTTCAGTTTTCTGCTCGCAAGTTGGGCACGCTTTCGGGCGGCGAAATACAGCGATTGGTAATTGCGCGGGCGCTCGCTCAAGAAGCACCGGTGTTGCTTCTTGACGAACCAACGAGCGCGCTCGATATTGGCCATCAGCAACAAGCGCTCGAACTCGTAGACAGTTTGCGTCGTGAACAAGGTCTCACAATTATTTCCGCAATGCATGACCTCACACTTGCCGGCCTGTACGCAGATCGATTGGTGTTGATGCACGAAGGCCATCGAGTTGCAGAGGGCACGGCCAAACAGGTGTTGAAGAGCGAGACCCTTGCGGAGTTTTATGGTGTTTCGGCTCGCGTGCATCACGAGCCAGACGGCACTGTTGTGGTGATTCCACAGCGCTCTTCTCATTTGTAAAGGGTCAGCCACTACCGTTATTCGCGATGGTTGATTCGTCCCGCATTCTCAACGCCCAGGTAGTTGGATGCGCGGCTTCGCATCAGCGGTTACTGCAGGCCCTAGAGGGGCTTACCGATGAGCATTGTCGACAGCCATCGATATTGACTGGCTGGAGTCGTGGTCATGTGCTGAGTCACCTTGCAAACAATGCCTACAGCCATCTTCGAATGTTTGAAGCTGCGAGTCGAGGCGAAGAAACCGAACAATACGAGGGTGGCAAGCCAACCCGCGACGCTCAGATTGAGTCATGGTCAAGTCTCAGTGCCCACGAACTTGTTGGTCACGTGCGCGCGAGCATTTATGCGCTCGAAGGGGCATGGGCTTCAGCAACGCCAACGACGTGGACAGGGTTCGGCATCAAGTCGCATGCTGGTGGTGGGAGAGTAGCCATCACCGATCTGATACTGATGCGATGGTGCGAAACCGAAGTACACAGTTCTGATCTCAATCTGGACTATTCGTTTGAAAGTTGGGACTCAACATTCGTTCGATTTGAGTTGGAGCGACAACTCATGATTTGGAATAGTCGCAAATCTATGGGACTCACGGTGTTACCCGAAGTTGCCACCAAGTTGTCACCCAATCAGCGGCTTGCCTGGCTGCTTGGCAGAATCGCAGTCGATGGGCTACCTGTCGTGGATGCGTACTGAGATGATGTTGCGCAAACTGCTTGCAAGATTGGCGCTAGTTATTGTCGCGTTATTGACAGTGCTTGCACCAGCGCAAATCGCATCAGCCCATGCAATCTTGCTCACGAGCGAGCCGGCACCGAGCGCAGTTCTCGATCAATCACCAACAGAAATCGCTTTGTTTTTCAATGAATTTGTCGACACCGTGTTTGGCAAAGTTCGAATTCTCGACTCGTCTGGCAACGTCGTTCAAACAGTGAAGCCAGTTCATGATGCGTCCAATCAATCCATAGTTCGAGCACCGATCTCACCACTTGAACCGGGCACCTATGTGGTGGTCTGGCGCGTTGCTTCTGCCGACAGTCATCCCGTTCAGGGTTCGTTTGCATTTCAAATTGGAAATACTTCAACAGATGTTTCGGCAATAAGTAATGGACAGGTACTTGAGCGCCACGGCCTTGCCAGTTTGTTTGATGTGATTCGTTGGGTTACGTATCTTGGGGTTGTTCTGCTCATCGGTGGCATTGGGCTATTGCAAGCTGTACGCACTGATCGTTTGTCTCCACGCTCGACACTTGCGCTCATGGGCGGTTGGGCATTTGCTGCATTGGGCACGCTTGAGGGATTGATTGCGTACGGCCCACACATTTCGGGGTACAAGATCTATAAGGCAGTAGATCTTTCGTTGCTTTCTGAAACGCTGACGACACAGTACGGCAAGATGCAATTATTGCGGCTCATGATGCTGGGCATTATTGGCACACTTATTGCAGTTATTCAATTCCGTGGCACATTGTGGTGGAAGTTTGGTGCATGGGCATCGCTTGTGGGTATTACTCTCACGTTGTCGTTGGCTGGACACCCTGTCGCCACAAATCCTGTTGCATTCAGTGTTGGGATCGACATGTTGCACATGCTTGCCATATCGCTGTGGGTAGGTCCATTGATGATCATTGTGTATGACCGCAACATGTGGCTTGCAAATGATGAATCAACCTCGGCGCCTTCACTGCGGTGGTTTTCTCGTACCGC
>CAINTF010000164.1 GCA_903853285.1 uncultured Acidimicrobium sp.
ATGGTTTTCGACTCAGTATCAAGCCAGAACAAAAGCCAACTATTTTGGTGGCTGCGTTACGCGAAGGCATGCTCAAGTTGGGTGCACGTGAAGCAGATGGCGTGATCATCAACTGGTTGTCAGCGCAAGATGTGAGCAAGGTCGCCGCAGTCGTGAATAGCGCAGCAAATGGTGTTGAGAAGGAAATAACCGCACGCATTTTTGTATGCCCGAGCGAAAACACCGAAACAGTAATGGCGGGTGCAAAGTTTGCAATTGCCGCCTATATGAACGTGCCCGTCTATGCCGATTTCCATCGTTGGATGGGTCGCGCACCTTTGTTGCAGGGAATGTGGGATGCGTGGGCAGCAGGGGACCGCAAAGCCGCACTCGCAGCGATTCCTGATCAAGCTGTTGATGAACTTGTTGTGCACGGAAGCCCTGCGCATTGTCGAGACGTAATTGACGAGTATTTCAAGAATGGCGTCACCACGTCTTCGCTCGCAATCTTGCCACTTGACCCAGCACTCGACTATTGGAAGGCTGTTGAAAGTCTTTCGCCAAGCGCGTCGTAAATAGTTCGTAAAATATGTCGACAATCGAGACCGATGCAGAAGTAGCAACACGGCTCGAGTTTGAACAAACGCAACGCAGTGAAGGTTGGAAACTGTTGCGTGGAATGTTGCGCGATCAACGACGAAATTTATTACTTGGTGCTTTGATCGGTATTTCGTGGGCTGGTTTCAAAACCACTGTGCCACAGATGACAAAAAACGCTATTAACCAAGGGATCGAAAAAGACGGGCCATTGCTCAAGTGGGTTCTGATCATCGCGGGTCTTGGAGTGCTGACGGGCGTACTTTCGGGGATGCGTCGCTATGTGGCATTTCGCGAAAGTCGTTGGGCCGAAACACTATTGCGTGAAAGGCTCTTTTCGCATTTAATTGGGCTCGATATCAGTTATCACGACAAGGCTCAAACGGGTCAGTTGATGAGTCGCGCCTCAAGCGACTTGATGCAGATTCAAGGCTTCATCGTGATGATTCCCATCACACTTTCCAACGTGATTCAGATCATTGCAGTTACCGCAATTCTGTTTTACACGGACCCCGTTTTGGCTCTTGTTGCATTGGTGCCGCTTCCATTTGTAAATATTTCAGCTCGAAGATTCAGCAACCGAATTCACCCTGCATCAATTGCAGTACAAGCCGAGCAGGCACAATTGGCAAGCGTTGTCGAGGAAAGCGTCTCGGGCGTCCGAGTGATTAAAGGTTTTGGTGCCGAGCAAGTGCAGTTTGACAAATTGCGCAAAGAAGCCGATGACATTTTTGGTGAAACAATGAAGGCTGCAAAAATCCGCAGCAGTTTCTTGCCTGCTATCGATGTGTTGCCGGCACTTGGTCTTGTAGGCGTGCTTGGTGTGGGCGGCCATCGAGTATTGACAGGACAAATCACGATTGGCGATTTGGTTGCTTTCAATGTGTACCTCACGTTGTTGATCTGGCCACTTCGAAACATCGGCATGATCGTGGCGCTTGGCCAGCGAGCCGCCGCCGCACTTGTGCGCATTCATGAAGTCTTGAGCACCGAATCGACAATCTCTGATCCTGCTCATCCGAAGCAATTGCCAAGTGTCGCAACTGGTTCTGCAACGCTTGGTGCAGTCAAGTTTGATCACGTTCAGTTTGGGTACAGTGCCGATCAGCCTGTGCTGAGCAATTTCACGATCGATATTGCTGGTGGAGAATCGATTGCGATAGTCGGTGCAACGGGGTCTGGAAAGTCAACAGTGGCGCGACTGTTGCTGCGGTTTTACGACACTAATTCTGGACATGTGTATCTTGACGGCATTGACGTGCGCAAACTCAAGTTGCGGGACTTGCGTCAGCAAATCGGTGTTGTATTTGAAGACACAGTCTTATTTAACGACACAGTTGCAAATAACATTTCTTTCGCAAAGTCAACTGCTAGCCAGCAGGATCTTGAGCGTGCTGCAAAACTTGCTGGCGCACATGAGTTCATTGGTGAATTACCGAATGGATATGAAACCGTGATTGGCGAGCGAGGCTTTTCGCTCTCTGGCGGTCAACGACAGCGCATCGCGATTGCTCGCGCGATCATTGCCGACCCTCGAGTCCTTGTGCTTGATGATGCGACGAGCGCCGTTGACCCGAGCAAAGAAGGCGAGATCCGCGAAGCCATGCGAACAGTAATGAGCGGACGTACGACAATTGTGATTGCACACAGACCGGGCACCATCGCGCTTGCCGACAGAGTCGTATTGCTCGATGGCGGAACTATCGCGGCAATAGGAACACATGAGCACCTAGCCGCCACAAACACGCGATACCGCGAAGTGCTGGCAAGCATGGATCAGCCGAAGAAAGCAGCCAACTGATATGTGGCATGCAGGCGGAGTTACCGACGAGGATCGACTCAGCAGGGCGCAGGCACGCACGATCATAGGGCGAGTTTTTAAAATGGCCGCACCATTTCGCAAGACGATGTATATGGGTTTTGCTTGTGTCGTAGTAACTACCAGCTGTGCTCTTGCTGCACCCGTCATCGTTCGCCACGGAATCGATGCAGGTATTCGTGCAAAGAACACTCGCGCGCTTGACCAATCCGTGATGATGTATTTGGCTGTCGTCACGCTCTCGTACATTTTCGGACGGATGCTGTTTTTGTATGTGAACCGCACTGGTGAGATGTTTTTGCGAGTTTTGCGCCTCGCGGTATTTCGACAAATGCAAAGACAGTCGATGGCGTTCTTTGACCGCAACAAAGCGGGTGTTTTGGTAGCGCGAATGACCGCTGACATTGAGTCGATGGCCGAGCTCGTGCAGTTTGGTTTGCTGCAGTTTTTGTCTGCCGGTCTCATGCTGTGTTTCTCGATAGTTGTTCTGCTGCTTCTGAGTTGGGAGCTCACGCTTGTTGCTATGTGTGTCATGCCGATAATCGTTCTCGCATCAATCAAGTTTCAGCGTGACTCCAACAAGGCGTATCTCACCGTGCGCGAGCGTGTAGGTGCAAACTTGTCTGCGCTGCAAGAGGGCATCACCACAGTGCGAGTCATTCAGGCCTATGCACAGGAGCAGGAGACCAAAGACAAGTTTTTCAAATCAAACCGCGCATTATTTGAGAGCCATGAGCGCAGTGTGCGCATCAGTACTTGGTACTTTGCGCTTGTTGAATTCTCTGGTGTGTTTGCATCCGCGCTCATGATCGGTATTGGCGGTTGGCTGGTGCACCGCGGTGCAGTCACACTCGGCACCGTTGTCGCATTTACATTGCTCATCTCAAGTTTGTTTGATCCAGTGCAGCAACTTTCTCAGTTGTACAACACCGTGCAGTCTGCCGGTGCCGCACTCAGCAAACTTTTTGCAATTCTTGATTCAAAACCAGAAGTTGATGAGCACCCAGCAGCGATTGCTCTGCCTGAGTCTGGAGTGCTCAAGGTTGACAACATCAACTTCACGTATGCAACAGGTGAGCACCCAGCACTCAATGGCGTGTCAATCAGCGTTGCACCAGGAGAAAAACTGGCACTCGTTGGCCCAACAGGTGCTGGTAAGTCGACTCTTGCCAAACTCATGGCTCGTATGTACGACCCACTTTCGGGCTCCGTTTCGTATGGAGGCATCAATCTGACAATGGCCACCATGGATTCGTTGCGCCAGCGGATTGTGGTTGTGCCACAAGAAGGATTTTTGTTTAATGGCACCATTCGTGACAATCTACGAATTGCAAAAATTACCGCAACAGATGAGCAGATTGACGCAGCAGTTGAAGCCATTTCTGCAACCGAGCACTTTGCTCAGTTTCCTGACGGACTTGACACCGAGGTACGCGAACGCGGCAGTCGATTGTCGGCAGGTGAGCGTCAACTCGTTGCACTTGCCCGGGCTGCGTTAGTCGACCCAGCGGTGTTGGTGCTCGACGAAGCAACTTCCAACCTGGACCCCGGCACTGAAGCCGAAGTAGAACGCGCACTTGAGCGACTGATGAGTGGACGCACCGTGATCGTTGTTGCTCATCGTTTGTCAACTGTGCAGCGCGCCGACCACATCGCGGTGATCGACGCAGCGCAAGTAGCCGAGTACGGCACACATGCCGAACTCATTGCCAAAAATGGACGATATGCAGCCTTGGCTAGCGCCTGGCAAACATCTCAAATTGTTAACTGAAGTTATTTAGTCAGCAAATTAGAGCTGCATGCTCTTGATCTCGAGGAATTCCTCGAAGCCGTAGTCGCCATATTCGCGACCAACACCAGACTGCTTGTAACCACCGAACGGCGCATTGGCATTAAATGCTCCACCATTGACTTCTACCTGGCCAGTGCGCATGCGACGTGCGATTGCGATTGCATGATCTTTGTCCGCAGCCCACACACCGCCGGCCAAACCGTACACCGTGTCGTTAGCAATTCGGATTGCATCTTCTTCGTCGTTATATGCAATGACGCTCAAGACTGGTCCAAAGATCTCTTCTTGGGCAATTGTCATTGATGTTGTCACGTTCGAGAAAATTGTTGGCTTGACGTAGTAACCCTTTGACATACCCTCAGGTACTCCAACGCCACCGACAAGAACTTTTGCACCCTCATCAATACCTTTTTGAATAAAGCCATTAACACGGTCGCGCTGCGCGGCCGAAGCTAGTGGTCCGAGGTGTGATGTCTTTTCAAACGGATCGCCAACAACAAGGGCATTGCCTGTTGCGGTCAGAATTGCTTCTGCTTCTTCGAGGCGAGCCTTCGGTACGAGCATGCGGGTGAGTGCCGAGCAAGTTTGACCGCTGTTGAGAAATGCTTTGCCAACGCCAGACGAAACTGCCTTGGCAAATGTTTCGGTATCGAGATCGGCGCAAATAATGTTTGCCGACTTGCCACCCAACTCGAGAGCAACTTTCTTGATTGTCTCGGCAGATACTTGGCTCACGCGACGTCCTGCACGGGTTGAACCGGTGAATGACATCATGTCGATGTCAGCATGTGCCGACATGGCTTCGCCAACTACTGGGCCGGTGCCGGTGATCATGTTGAACACACCTGCTGGCAATCCAATTTCGTCAATGATCTCGGCGAGGATGAATGCATCAATAGGTGCGATCTCGCTTGGCTTGAGTACCACGGTGCAACCAGCTGCCATTGCATAAGCAACTTTTGCAGCGATTTGGTGCAACGGGTAGTTCCAAGGAGTGATGCAACCGACAACACCAATTGGCTCGCGCACCACAACTGATGAACCGACTTCGCGTGAGTACGAGAAGCTCTCTGCAATTGCTGCAGCTTGCTTAAACGAGTTGATTGGCAAGCCAACTTGAATCATCTGACTCAAAAATTTGGTCATTCCTGTTTCGCGTGAAATAGCCGACGAAATTTCGTCCATGCGTGCTGCCAAACCATCACCAATACGGCTCATGTATTTGCCGCGCTCTTGCGCGTCAAGTGCCGACCATGAATCAAATGCGGCTCGCGCAGCCTTGGCGGCGAGGTCTACTTCTTTGGCGGTGCATGAAGGAATGGATGCCATGACCGTTTCATCGGTCGAATCCCATACTTCAATCGTGTCGGTGCTGCTTGGTGTAACCCATTTTCCGTTGATGTACACCTGGTTGTAGTTGGTCATGATCGTCTCCCAAGACTCGTGATGTGTCCCTTCAGAGTATCTAGCCAAAGTGTCCCAATTCTCATCGCAACGAATCATCAAATATGTACCGCACAAATGGGCTGGTCGCCGTACACATGGTCACAGGTGCCCTGATGGTGTAACGGCAGCATTCCGATCTTGGGAAACATCAAGTAGTCAGGGCCGGTTGGGGAAACTCGACCGGCCTTGTTTTATTTTCTGAATGTTCAATTTGAAGCACGTACACTCGTCATTGACGAGATTGGCACAAGGACTTGTCCATGTGAAACTTCCAAACGGGAAGTGGCGACACAGCGATGTGTCGCCACTTTTGTTTGCGGGGTGATTCAGCGTCGGCGACGTGGTGCTTGTGGTCGCAATTGTGGCTGACGAGCACCTTGTCGCGCACTGTCGCGGGGCGGCGTGCCTTGGGACACCACTGGTCGACTTTGTGAAACCTGATCAAACAGTTGTCGTAGCGTGTTGGCTTGTCCTTGCATTTGCGGCACATTGACGATCGAGTTTGGGTCGCTTGCCAATAGTCCAATAAAGGTTTCGGCGAC
>CAINTF010000165.1 GCA_903853285.1 uncultured Acidimicrobium sp.
ATGCAACATTGCCAGTAAATCCGTCAGTCACCACAACATCAACGGCATCGGTCATGATGTCGCGACCTTCTACGTTGCCAATGAAATTGATGTCGGTGCACGCGCTCAACAACTCGAACGACTCTTTGCGCAACGTGTCACCTTTGCCGGGCTCTTCACCAATCGAAAGCAGACCGACGCGTGGCTTGTCAATACCAAATCGCACTCGCGAATACACCGAGCCCATGATTGCGAATTGCGTAAGCCACTCTGCTTCTACTTCGGCATTTGCGCCGGCGTCCAACAACACGGTGTGCGTGCTGCCAGGAACAGGAATCGGTGTAGCAATTGCAGGACGCTTGACGCCCTTGATACGCCCCATGCGCAAGAGGGCCGAAGCCATCGTTGCCCCGGTGTTGCCAGCGGAAATCATTGCACTTGCTTTTCCGTCGCGCACCAACTCGGCAGACTGCACAAGTGTTGAATCTTTTTTGGTGCGCACCGAAGACGCTGGGTCTTCATGCATGTCAATGAACTCAGTTGCAATGTGCACTGGCAAATTGCCAATATCAAAACGCGTGCCGAGATCGGCAGGACCAACTAGGAGGACTGGAATGCCAAGAGCAGCAGCTTGCTTTGCTCCATCAATAATTTCGGCGGGGGCTTTGTCGCCACCCAGCGCATCAACCGCAATGGGCAGCATAAATTTGCCCGCGATAAATTAAGCGACGTCGACGGCGATGCGACCCTTGTACCAACCGCAATTACCGCACACGGTGTGTGGCAACTTTGAAGTTGAACAACGTGGGCACACGCTGCGCGATGGTGCACCAAGTTTCCAGGCGCCTGCCATGTGGCTGTGGCCCTTCATTTTGGATTTCTTTTTCTTTGGAACTGGCATCGCGTGCTCGGCTTTCGGTTACTGGACTGGCTTACTGAACGGTGTCTTAGGTTATCGGGTCAAGACCTAGTTCAGTTCTTCGCGTAATTGGTCCAAAATTGCCCATCGTTCATCAAATCTTTGGGCCTGACAACCACACGGGGCACTCTGTAAGTCCGCACCACACTGCGGGCAAAGTCCGGGGCAATCTGCCTTGCATAATGGCGTATCGGGCAGGCTCAGTAGCACCATTTCGCGAACCATTGGCTGCAAATCAAGACTCTCGCCCACGATCGGATACGCATCTGGATTGTCTGGCACCCGCTGATACATCTCATCGATCGACGCGACGTTGGCATATTCGATATTGCGCAGACATCTTCCACAGAGAAGTTGAGATTGGCCGGTAACAGTGCCTTGCACGATGATGCCGCCGTTGATGCTCTCGAGTTGCAGTGCAATCTCGATTTCGGTTTCATCATTCAGACGCTTGTCTGCAAAATCGAAAGTTGAAACCGGAATGGTGATTTCGATGTCCTTGAGCGTGCCCGCACGCCGCGTCATCTCAATGATGTTGATCAGTAGCGGTGATGCCACGAATTACTACTAGTACTGGTCGTCGTCTTGATCGAAGAACGTCGGACCACTTGATGAAACGTCTTCGTGATCTGCGTCTACACGAGTTGGCTCTGGCGGTGCCCCAACTATCGACAACCGCTCCCGACCTTGCGAAACGGTGCGAGTCAAACGATCGAGCAAGATTTCGAAACTGGCAAGACGGCGGTCAAGAAAATCTTCTGTTTCGTTCTTGAGTCTGCGCGAATCGGCATCTGCTGCTTCGAGTACTTGGCGAGCTCGTGTCTCGGCTGCGCGCACAACCTCTGTTCGCTGCACCATGCGCTCGGCCTGCACACGTGCTGCCTCCACAATTTCGTCAGCTTCGCGCTGAGTTTTGGTCATGAAGTCCTGACGCTCTTTAAGCATCCAACGGGCCTGACGAATCTCGTCTGGCAGACAGGCTTGTGCATCTTGCAATAACGCAACAACGTGATCACGATCGATACGTGGTGTGCTCGACAGCGGAACATTTGGTGCTGATGCAATCGTGTGAATGACTTCTTCGAGAATTGATTCGGTGTCGCCCAACTCAACTGGCACACTTGCGTCAATCTCGCCGTCTAAATCTTCGTAGCCATCATTTCCATTGTTGCGACTCATTTTCTTGCCCTCATTTTCTTGCCCTCATTTTC
>CAINTF010000166.1 GCA_903853285.1 uncultured Acidimicrobium sp.
AATGAGCACAGAGCCAAACGCGCCACGCCAACTTTTACATTTGCGCATGGATGCAGCAGTCGACAATGCCCTTGAGCACATCCGTGACAACAAAATTGTCATTGTTATTTTCTCGATCGCTAGTGCTGTCGGAGACTTTGGTTTGCTCTGGCACATCATCGGCCTCGTGCGCTCAATCGGTAGTGCTCACCGACTTCATCAAGCACTCATTTTTTCAATTCTGATTGGGCTTGAAAGTCTGATCCTCAATCAGGGCATCAAGCGCCTATTTAGGCGCGCGCGTCCTACGGAAAAGGGTGACACGAGGTTTGCCCTACGCAAGCCCCGTACATCAAGCTTCCCAAGCGGGCACTCATCATCCGCATTTTTCTCTGCACTCGTGCTCACGTATTTCACCACTTGGCCATGGTGGTTGTTGTTCTATGCATTTGCTCTCATCATCACAACGAGTCGCGTTGGAGTGCGCATTCATCATGCGAGCGATGTCATTGCAGGCGCATTTGCCGGCACGTTGATGGGCGTTGTTGGTTTATTGGTTTTGCGCCATTACGGCGTCTAACAAATTTGGGATTTACGCTTCGCTGGAAGATGCAGCGTTTGCGGTCAGCAACAAGCGAACATCGAGCAACAAGTCTGATACTTCGATGGTCGATACCAACTCGCGATGCAGCATTTCGGCCAGTGCCTTGTCGATGACGGTCAGGGCTTCGGTGATAACTGCAGTTTCGCGTGAATCGGTCATGGCATGACCATACCTGATCGGTGTCACAAAATCGCGACACTGTGCGTAACATCACAGGCATGGAACTTGCTGGAAAAATCACTGTTGTAACGGGCGCTGCGGGTGGAATCGGCATGGCGTTGGCCGAAAAATTCCATCAAGAAGGAGCCACCGTTGTCCTGGCAGACCGCGACCAGGCAGCATTGGATGCGATTGCGCTCCGTTTGAATGCGTTGCGACCCAATTCTGCACTTGCAGTCGCTGGCGATCTCGGCACAGAAGCCGCAAATGCCTCACTGATTTCTACAGCCGAAAAAGCATTCGGTCAGATTGATTTATTTTTTGCAAACGCAGGTGTCGGATCTGGTACTGACCTCACCACAGAAGAAGATGTTTGGAACACAGCATTCGACATCAACGTCAACGCGCATCGTTGGGCGGCAAAGTATTTAGTTCCCGGTTGGCTTGCTCGTGGTGAAGGATATTTCTGCAGCACTGCTTCTGCTGCTGGTTTACTCTCGCAGATTGGCTCGGCTCCATATTCCGTCACCAAACACGCCGCACGCGCCTTTGCCGAATGGCTGACAATCACCTACGGCAAGCGCGGTATTCGCGTGAGTTGCCTGTGCCCACAGGGTGTGAACACCAACATGCTGAAGGGTGGCGACAACCCTGCTGGCGGCGAAACCACCAATGTCGTGCGCGTTGCAGGTGTGGTGCTTGAGCCTGCAGATGTCGCACAGGTAGTTGTCGATTGCATCCGAGCAGAAACGTTTTTGATTCTGCCCCACCCTGAAGTTGCTCAGTACGCAACACTCAAGGCATCAGAAAACGAACGCTGGCTTGCCGGAATGCGCAAGCTACAAATGCGCGTGTTCGGCGTTTAGCTTTTAGTGTTTGAATTCGGGAATCAAAGTGGCGAGTTCGCGCCACTCGACACTAGGCAACGAAACCAAATCTTCGGTCAGTACCTGCACACAAACATGTGATGCACCAGCGTCGTAGTGCTCTTGAATACGTTTGCGAATGGTGTCAAGTGTGCCCCATGTGCAAATTGCATCAACCAATCGGTCACTCTGAACGCCGTGTTCATTCTTGATATCTGCTTCGGTAAAACCAGAACGCAATAAGTTGTTGGCGTAGTTGGGTAACCGTGTGTAAGTACCCATGTACTGGCGCGCAATCGTTCGTGCCTTTGTTGCATCGGTTTCAAAGATCACAGCAAGTTCTGGCGCAAGAGTTGGGCCAGCACCCATGATTTCACGCGCAACAGCTGTGTGGTCTGGCGTAGTGAAATATGGATGTGCACCATCACTTCGCTCGCCTGCCAGCTTGAGCATCTTTGGTCCAAGTGCTGCAAGTATGCGATGCGTCGGTGTCGATGGTTCAGCGGCCATAAACATTCCCGAGTCCATGGTGTCGAGATATTCGACCATGGTCGAATACGGACGCTCATAGACCTTTTTGTGAATGGCCTTTGCCATGTTTCCGTGACTCGTTCCAATACCCAACAAAAAACGGTCAGGAAATGCCTCAGTCAAAGTCTTCTGTCCGGCCTGCATCGTTGCCGCACTGCGTGCCTGCATCGATGCGATGCCAGTGCCAACAATGAGTTTTTTCGTTGCACCAAGCAACAAACCAGCATGCGCAAACGGCTCGCGTCCTACTGCTTCGGGGATCCACACTGTCGAGTATCCAAGCGACTCAATTTCATTCACTGCTTCAAGCGATTTTGACATCGGTTGCGCATCGAGCGTCCATGTCCACAGACCGAGCCGACCAATATCGAGTGGTTTTGTCATACTTGCCACAATAACTGCACTCTCGCTGGCCACCCGCACACATAGCGAGCACGATGAAGAGAGATCACACTGTTTCCCTGCGCAATCTCGCTGGCGCTGGACTCTTGCTACTTGTGTCGTGCGGAAATAGCACGACTACGAATAGTCCACAGACATCAGGTCTCACTGCGCAAAGTGACCAAAGTGGATTCGTGGTCACGATTCTCAAAGTCGTTGACGGCGACACAGTAGACATAGACATCAATGGGCGTACTGAGCGTGTGCGGCTGATCGGTGTCAACACACCGGAAACCAAGCATCCGACGAAACCAATCGAATGTTTTGGCCCAGAGGCGAGTGCATACATGACTGAGCTATTACCAAAAGGTACAACCGTGCGAATTGAGCGCGACGTAGAAGCCCGTGATCGATACGGTCGAATGCTTCTCTATCTCTACCGCGACTCGGACAATCTCTTCATCAACCTCGACCTCGTATCTCGTGGGTACGGCACTCCAATGAGTATCGAGCCCAACACATTTCATCGCAATGACTTCGTGCGAGCGGCGGCACTGGCTGAGGTCTCAAATGTAGGACTTTGGAAGGCGTGTCGCTAGTAGCGTTTGGGGTGTGAGTACCAGCCAACAGTCACTTGTCGAACGACTTGGATACTCTGCCTCATCCAAACTTGTCATCATCAGTTGTGATGATTTGGGCGCATTTCATGCAGCCAACGTTGGTGTGTACGACGCATTACGAAAAGGTGTGGCGACATGCGCATC
>CAINTF010000167.1 GCA_903853285.1 uncultured Acidimicrobium sp.
AATATTGACTCCTGTAATCGAACTTGACACGCTCCCAGCGTGGTCGGTCTGGCCACAGTCTTCGGAGCAGGTGGAGGAACATCGAGTTATCAAGAGGTTGAAACAACCGACCTCATCGTGATGTGGGGCTCAAACGCTCGCAATGCTCACCCGATTTATTTTCAGCATGTGCTTAAAGGAATTCACAACGGCGCCAAAATGTATTCGGTTGACCCGCGCCGTTCAGAAACCGCACAATGGGCCGACTTGTGGTTGGGACTCAACGTCGGATCCGATGTCGCACTCTCCAACACAATCGCTCGAGAGATCATTCACGCTGGACTCACCAATCGTTCGTTCATCGAAAACTCAACAAGTGGATTTGCTGAGTATGCCGCATCTGTTGAGGAGTGGACTCTCGAGGCAGGCAGCAAAGTAACTGGAGTTCCTGCTGAAGCAATCCGCGAACTCGCACATGCACTCGGAAATGCCAAGACCGCACAAATTTGTTGGACACTTGGAATCACAGAGCATCACAACGGTGTCGACAATGTGTTGTCGCTGATCAACCTTGCTTTGTTGTGTGGGCACGTTGGTCGACCAGGTGCAGGACTAAGCCCGCTGCGTGGACAAAACAACGTGCAAGGTGGCGGCGACATGGGCGCACTGCCAAACAAGTTGCCAGGATTCCAAGATGTTGAAGACGATGTTGCTCGCACCAAGTTTGAGAAAATGTGGAATGTCACCATCCCGCCAAAGAATGGCTGGAACTTGACGCAGATGTTTGAGGCAATGGAACACGGCAAGATGAAGTCGGCATTTGTTATTGGCGAGAACCCAGCACAGTCAGAGGCTGATGGCGCACACGCGACATCGTTGCTCAAAGATCTCGAGCATCTCGTAGTGCAAGATATTTTCCTCACTAAGACTGCAGAGCTTGCAGATGTTGTGTTGCCTGGCTCGGCATCGTGGTGCGAAGCAGACGGCACCGTCACGAACTCGGAGCGCCGCGTTCAACGAGTTCGAAAAGCCATCACTCCTCCGGGCAATGCCCATGATGACATCCAGATCATTCTTGACCTTGCAGAGTTGATGGGTCACTCATGGAAATACGACTCAAGCGAGGCCGTATGGAATGAGTTGCGCAGTTTGTCGCCGATGCACTTCGGCATGACATATTCGCGACTCGCAGAATTGGGTGGCATTCAATGGCCTTGTTTCTCCGAAGACGCCCTCGAGCCTTCGTACCTGCATGGCAGGTTGTGGGCAGAAAAACTCGAGGACCGTGGACGCCTTGCTCCATTCAGCGTGGTGATCGACTCCCCACCTGTTGAAAAGACAACTCCAGAGTTTCCACTTCGTCTCACCACAGGTCGCCGTCTCGATTCGTACAACACAGGTGTCCAGTCGGGTGGTTTCCCAAGTCCGTTGCGCATGGCTGAAACTGTCGACTTGTCTCCCGAAGATGCAGTCTCAATGGGAATTATTGACGGAGAAATCGTGCGCATTACCTCACCACGAGGAACTGTTACTGCCCCAGCTCGCATCGATGACGGTCTCCGACCAGGACTTGTTTTCATGACGCCGCACTTCCCGGACGAAGTCGACACGAACTTGTTGACCATTGAAGCAATTGACCCAAAGTCAGGCACCGCCGAATTCAAGGCTGCCGCAGTGCGAATCGACAAGATTTCCGTCAATGACAAGCGCGTTCCCGTTGCTGGCGAATAGCCCAGCATTACGCTGTTGTCGCCATGGATCTTAAAGTCAACTCTTCTGTAGCGACGCGTGATGAGCGCGACGCAGTTGACAGTGTGCTTGGCAAGCCAACCCAGTACACGCAAGGTGGGACAAGAGGCGAACAAGATTTGCGCGTCTCGCGTGCTGGCGAAGCACTGCGCAATCTGCGCCACATGTTGCTGCCAACTTTGCATGCGGTAAACGATCGCATCGGTTGGATCAGTCGCGGCTCAATAAATTACATCGCACAGCAACTCGATGTTGCTCCTGCAGAAATTTACGGTGTTGCAAGCTTCTACGCATTGTTCTCGATGACAGAACGCCCAAAGCGTCAAGTACATGTGTGTATCGACTTGGCCTGTCGTGCAATGGGCGGCCTGAAAGAAGATCAACTTCCTGAGGGCACGCACCCTTCGCCGTGTCTTGGAACATGCGAACGCGCACCTGCAGTGCTCGTCATTGAAGCTGGCAACCCTGCACGACACGAAGTGCTTGCACCGGCCACACCAGTGCAGATCAATGCACTTGCCAAGGGCGGTTGGCCCGAGACAGAAGCGACAGTCGTATCAGCAACTCCACAAGCGCAAGATTCTTCTTCAAAACTTGTACTACTTAGTCGCATCGGAAAAGTCGACCCACTCTCCATTTCCGATTACCAGCAGCACGGCGGTTTTGACGCTTTGCGCAAAGCAATTCAACTCGGTGCAAACGGTGTCATCGACGAGGTAAACACGTCTGGACTTGTTGGTCGAGGTGGTGCAGCATTTCCAACAGGACGCAAGTGGGGCGCGGTTGCTGGCCAACCAGCATTCCCCCACTATTCAATTTGCAATGCCGATGAATCAGAGCCTGGCACGTTTAAAGATCGTGTAATCATGGAAGGCGATCCATTCGCTCTCGTTGAAGCCATGATCATTGCGTCTTTCGCAACTGGAAGTGAGCAAGGATTTATTTACTTACGTGGCGAGTACCCACGCGCAATTCGTAACGTGCAACATGCAATCGACGAATCCAAGAAACACGGATTTTTGGGTGACAACATTTTGGGTTCGGGATTCAATTTCAATCTGTCAATCGTTCGCGGTGCTGGCGCTTACATCTGCGGCGAAGAAACAGCGATCTTTAACTCGATTGAGGGCTACCGCGGTGAACCGCGCAACAAACCGCCGTTCCCTGTTGAAGTTGGCGTGTTTGGCAAACCGACTCTCGTCAACAATGTTGAAACACTTGTCAACGTGCTCTCCATTGTCAAAGATGGCGGAGCCGCATATGCCGCACTTGGCACGGAAGGCTCGAAGGGCCGCAAGTTGTTCTGCTTGTCTGGAGCAGTCGCAAAACCAGGCATCTATGAAGTTGAATTTGGCATCACGCTTCGACAATTAATTGATCTCGGCGGCGGAATGCGCAGTGGTTCTTCATTGCAAGCAATTCTGTTGGGTGGTGCAGCCGGCGGATTCGTTGGCCCAAACGATCTCGACCTACCTCTCACCATGGAAGCCACACGAGCGGCAGGTTCAAGTCTTGGGTCGGGCGTAGTCATGGTTCTCGATCAGTCGGTCGACATGGTTGACCAGCTTCGACGCATCGCAGCATTTTTCCGGGACGAATCGTGTGGACAGTGCGTGCCTTGCCGAGTGGGAACAGTGCGCCAAGAAGAGATCGTCTCCCGTTTAGCAAAAGGCGTTCAGTCGCAAGACATCGAACTGCTTCGCGAACTCGGCACCGTGATGCGAGATGCTTCCATCTGCGGACTTGGTCAGACAGCCAACAGCGCAATTGATTCGGCAATCAACAAACTGAAAGTATTTGCAGTATGAGCACCCAAGTGACTACTGGCTTACAGGTGCGCCGCTCAGTGCAGCTCACCATTGACGATCAGTCAGTGACGGTTGCTGAAGGCGAAACGATTTTGAGTGCATGCCGCACGATGGGCAAAGAGATTCCCACTCTGTGCTTTGGCGACACCATCACCCCAAAGAATGCCTGCAGAGTGTGCATGGTTGAAGTTGAAGGGTCACGTGTGTTGGTACCTTCATGCTCGCGCAAAGTTGAGCCAGGCATGGTGGTGCGAACCGACACCGAACGCACCGACCACAGTCGTAAACTCGTGCTCGAATTACTTGGTTCATCTGTTGATCTTTCGTTGACCAAAAATGTTGCGCGCTGGAATAGCGAGTACGAGGCTGAGCCAACACGTTTTGGTAAGCCAGCAGCGCCAACCACCCATCGCGACGAGGCAACAACTGGCCATCACCATGTAGCCGACGGTTCAAGTGTCTCCAACGTGTTGCAGCCGGTCAAGATCGACAACGAGCTGTACGTACGCGACTATTCAAAGTGCATCATGTGTTACCAATGCGTCGATGCATGTGGCGAACAATGGCAGAACACATTTGCCATTGGAGTCGCTGGACGTGGTTTTGATATTCGAATCTCGACCGAATTCAATGTGGACCTCACCGATTCGGCATGCGTCTACTGCGGTAATTGCATCCAGGTCTGTCCCACTGGGGCGCTCATGTTTACAAGTGAGCACAACATGCGCGAGGCTGGCACTTGGAAAGAAGAAGAGCAGACACAAACCGACACGATCTGCCCTTACTGCGGTGTTGGTTGCTCACTCACCTTGCACGTGCAAGATAATGAAATCGTCAAGGTCACTTCGCCGAGCGATCACTCCGTCACCCACGGAAACTTGTGTATCAAGGGACGCTTCGGGTTTCAGCACGTACAAAACCGCGCAGAGTAGATTGCCCATATGGGCCAGTCACTTCCAATCATCTCGATTGAGTCGTTTGCAACAAGTACACCGGGGTCAGTCGAGTACGACAATGATGCAGCTTCCTTGTATGGGGCTCTCAGTGAAATTGGTTTTGCCATCATCGTTGGACACGGAGTGGAAGACAAAATAATTTCCGACATGCGCAAAGCAGTTAAAACAGTTTTTGATACGCCACGAGAAATCTTGATGCAAGACATGGTTGCCAAAGGCAATTACCGAGGATTTGTGCC
>CAINTF010000168.1 GCA_903853285.1 uncultured Acidimicrobium sp.
ATGTCTATTGAAACAATCTCTGGATGTACATCACAAGCTTTACTGAGGGCGACGATCGCATTTGCTAGCGAACCGGTATCGACTGCATTCTCGCCACGAAAATCCTGCAATATAGATTGATGTTTAAGGGCTTCGATCATTCGTTGGGCACCAAGCAAATCAATCGGCATTGGCGCAAAAACGACGTCCTGGATCACCTCAGCAAAAATGCCTCCGATGCCAAGCATTGCTGTGTTCCCAAACGCTGGATCCTTAACCATGCCGACTATGAGTTCGCGGCTTCCGTTGATCATCTTTGCAATAAGTAACTGAACCTCCCCATCTTCTGGGGTTGCCATGGCAAGTAAGTGGCTGGCGGCCTGCTCGACATCGGCTCGACTAGCAAGTTTTAGTCGCACCAGTCCTCTCTCTGTCTTGTGGGCAATCGTGTCACCATTGAGCTTTGCGACCACCGGGTAGCCCATTGCATCAGCAGCATCTCCCGCTTCATTTGGTGTTGCTACTACGGCTTCATTGGCGAACGGGAAACCAAAGGGTAAAAGCAATTGTTTCGACAAAGCCTCGGACATCGTTCGCTGATCAGACACAACTGAATACATTACTCAGGCAGGTACTAATTTGGATCGTTATGGGGCGAATCTCGGCAACACGCGCATTTGTGAACGGTGTTATCACCGGACCGACGAGCGTGACATGGGATGAAAATGGTTCCATCACTGACGTCTTTGGTATTCAAGCCGGAGAAGCTGAATTCGATGCGATGCTCGTTCCAGGGTTTATCGATCTGCAAATCAATGGTTTTGGTGCATTCAACGTTTCATCAGCAGATACAGCGCAATGGTCTCACGTTGACAAGTATTTGTTGAACGCAGGAGTGACGAGTTGGTGTCCAACACTGGTCAGTGCTCCCTTGGATGCTCTCCGATCCTCAATCTCGATGATTGAGGAACAAATAGAGATCAGAAATTCATCTGTTGGAATAGCTACTACTTCAATTCTTGGTGCTCACTTGGAAGGTCCATTTCTTGGAGAAGCACTTGGTGCACATGTCAAAAATTGTGTGATTGATCTCGATCTCAACTGGATTGCAGATTTGCCGGCGTGTGTCACGCTGATGACGATTGGCGCTGAGCAAAAGGAAACTGTCGCCGCCATTCATTTGCTGCGCGAAATGGGCATAACGGTTTCGCTCGGTCATACGCGCGCAACAGAGGATCAATTCTCCAGCGCCAAGCAAGCCGGTGCACAAATGGTGACACATTTATATAATGCGATGTCCGGAGTACATCACCGTGATCAAGGTTTCGCACTCGATGTTCTGACGGACGACGAAATCTATGCGTCAATCATCGTCGATTTGGAACATGTTTCAAAGCGTGCAGTGCAACTCGCCTTTCTAGCAAAAGCTAACCGCATGATCATGGTCTCGGATTCAGTGCAATCAAACTCAGCTCATGCTCCACGTTTGAAAGATGGCACACTTGCAGGCAGCGTTCTTACGTTGGATCAAGCCGTACGTAATGCCGTCTTTCATTGTTCGGTTTCGCTCACGCAAGCACTAGTGAGTGTTACAAAAAACCCAGCAGACGCTCTTGGGATCAGGGACCGCGGCGAAATCAAGACCGGATATCGTGCCGATCTTGTAGTGCTCAACGATGACCTCACTGTTGTCCGAACAGTAAGTAACGGGCTTTCGAATAGCGCTCAAAACGACTAAAGTCGCTACGTGCATATTGTCTCCGCATTGTTCATCGATACGTTCGAGATGAAACAAGCACCAGGACCATCAACCCGAATTGATATGAGTGGCGTGTTCTTCTCGCTCGCAGCACCTAGCCCAGTGCCGGTAACGATTGAGCCACACCTCATGGCATTGATCTACTGCCGGGAGAGCGAACAAGGTTCTGGCGTTTTTGAAGTGATTTTTCGAGATGGTTTTGAAGAAGATTCAGAACAGCTGGCCCGAAATGTCAGTCCATTCACCGTTGAACCAGGAAAATTTACGTATCGACTGGTGAGAGGTGCCCTTGAACTGCAGAAATACGGACTTATTTTCGCGCATTGTCGAATCGACAAACAAGAGTGGCACAAAGTTCCGCTGACATTGCTCCCACCGGTCGCCTAGAAGCAACTACAGTCGCCGCCGTGAATACTTTGCCTCGTCTCACCCCACAACTAGACCGCGAGATCATCGCCATTGCGCGTGGCATCGCTATGGACGCGCCATTAAAGGCAAAAAGCGGTCACCAGGGAACAGCTATGGCACTCGCTCCCCTCGCGCACGTGTTGTATTCCAGAATCATGCATCATTCACCCCAAGATCCGCAGTGGCGTAACCGGGATCGTTTTGTACTTTCAGCAGGGCACGCGTCAATCCTGCAGTACGCAATGCTGTATCTCAATGGGTACGGACTTGAATTATCTGATCTGCAATCATTTCGACAATTCGATTCATTGACACCTGGACACCCTGAGGCTGGTCATACCGCAGGTGTTGAAGTAACTACAGGTCCATTAGGACAGGGTTTTGCAAATGCCGTAGGTATGGCGATTGCAGAACGCAACTTGCGTACGCGATTTGGGTCTGAATTGATGGACCACCACACATTCGTGATCGCTGGTGATGGTTGTTTGATGGAAGGTGTAAGTCATGAAGCCGCATCACTAGCTGGACACCTTGGTCTCGATCGCCTGATCTGTGTTTACGACGATAACAAGATCACTATTGATGGCAGTACAGCTTTGACCTGCTCCGACGACGTCGTTGCGCGTTTCACATCGTATGGATGGAATGTGATGCAACTTGGAGAGATCGGCGAAGATATAGATGCACTGGAGATCGCTCTGACCAAAGCGAAACAACATTCCGGTTCACCGACACTATGTATTTTGCAATCTCACATCGGTTTTCCATCACCAGATTTCACCGACAGTCATGAGGCGCACGGCAATCCATTTCTCGCTGAACATGTTGAACGCACGAAAGCTGTGCTCAACATTCCGAATGAACCTTTCTGGGCACCAGCAGCAATTGTTGAGGCATCACGAGAATTTGCGAAAAACAGATCGGCGCAGTTGGTTGCTACATACAAGTCCACTCCGACGAACTCTGATTTTGAAGCGTGTTGGAATCCACCAAAGAGCACTGAGTGGAATTCTGAATCCCCCACGTTTGAGCAAGATTCAACTCTTGCGACACGCCAAGCTATGCCTCTGGCAATCAGTGCAAGCTTGAAGGATTTGCCTGGTCTGATGCTCGGATCTGCGGACCTCACGGGGAATACTGGAGTCAAGATAGGTGCGCTCGGGGCGCAATCGTCGCTGAATCCGCAAGGTCAGCAAATATATTTTGGAATCCGCGAACATGCGATGGCCGCTGCGATGGTTGGTATGGCGCTTCATGGTGGGATACAACCGGTTGGAGGCACGTTTTTCGTCTTTGCCGACTACATGCGTCCTTCAATTCGATTAGCGGCGCTTTCTCATGCGAAAACTATTTTCGTATTCTCGCATGACTCCGTCGGCGTGGGTGAAGATGGACCTACCCATCAACCAGTTGAACACCTCGCGTCACTGCGAATCATCCCAGAACTTCATGTCGTTCGACCAGCCGATTCGAACGAAACTGCTCAAGCATGGCGAGATGCTATTGATCACGATGGGCCAACAGCACTGATACTGAGTCGACAGTCGCTTCCAATTACGACAGATGGTTCAGCCATCGCTACAGGTGCTGGGGTCATTCGTCGTAGCTCTGCCGAAGCGCAAATCGTGCTGGTTGGAACAGGTAGCGAAGTATCTCTGTGTGTTCAGGCCGCAACCCAACTTGAGCAATCAGGAATCAATGTTCAAGTTGTGAGCATGCCCTCATGGGATCGGTTCGAAACTATGTCCAGTGAATTTAAGTCGACTGTTTTCCCGCGCGGCGTTCCAGTCTTGTCAGTAGAAGCTGGCAGCACATTTGGTTGGTCGAAATACGCCGATCAATCTGTAGGTATTGATCGCTTCGGAGCTAGTGCTCCCGGCAATGTAGTTATGCAGAAATTTGGATTGAACATACAGCATGTAGTCGATTGCGCGCTTCAGTTGATTACATCTGATAAACAAGACTGATGACAACTTCTCGCCTTGTGCGATTATTTGACGAGTGTGGACAAAGTCCTTGGCTTGACAATCTCAAGCGTGAATTCATCACTAGTGGTGCACTGCAGGGAATACTTGATACCGGTATTCGAGGTCTCACCTCTAATCCCACCATTTTTCAGAAAGCAATCCAAGGCTCGGCCGACTATGACATGCAGTTCCGGCAACTTGTAGCGCTCAAGCACTCACCCATAGAGATTTACTGGGAGCTTGTAATCAAGGACATCCAAGATGCACTTGATGTGTTTCAACCGCTGTACGAGTCTTCTCATCGCTCAGACGGTTTCGTGAGTGTGGAAGTGGACCCAAACCTTGCTCATGATTCGAGTGCGACAGAACAGGCGGCGCGTCATCTTGACGAGCGTGTCAGCCGCGAGAACGTGATGATTAAGATTCCAGCCACCCAAGAAGGTATTCCAGTCATTCGCACCATGATCAGCGAAGGTCGTAATGTCAATGTGACACTTATTTTTAGTCTTGACCGTTATCAACAGGTCATGGATGCCTACATCGAAGGCCTCGAGACTCTCGCGGCAACATCCGGGGGTTCCCTTTCAGGAGTGGCGAGTGTTGCAAGTTTCTTTATTTCTCGTGTCGACACGGAGATCGACAAGCGTTTGTCAGCGATTGGAACTTCAGATTCGTTGGCGTTGTGTGGCACCGCTGCTATTTCTCAGGCGAAACTGGCTTACCAACTGTTTTCTCAGACTTTCTCTGGACCACGGTGGGCGGCTCTCGTGCGTCGTGGTGCTCGAGTGCAGCGTCCATTGTGGGCTTCGACGTCTACAAAGAATCCCGCCTATCCCGACACGTTGTATGTGGATCAATTAATTGGACCCGACACTGTCAACACTCTTCCCGATAACACAATGTTGGCCTTCAATGATCACGGTACGCCGAGCCCAACCATTGAGACCGAAATGGATCTCGCCCACTCCCGTTGGCATGCGCTGGCAGATTTGGGTGTTGATGTTTCCACAGTGGCAGACCAGCTCGAAGCTGAAGGTGTTCGTTCATTTCAGCAAAGTTTTACCGAGCTTATTGACGCACTTAAAACGAAAGAGCAATTAATTCGCTAATGGTTCAGCTAGATGAACTGCAGAAAGAAATTTCGGAACTTGTCAGTGAATTCGGTGCAATCCACAATACCGATTACGTAATGCAGTTGATCTCAACGAGTCTTGGACTTGGTGTAGACAAAACATCGACGTTAGATCTCAAAATTGCATCTTCTGCACTCAAGGAGATGCGCGAGGCCTTCGCAATGTTTCAACCATTTATCCAGAGGCGCAAAGTCACAATCTTTGGCTCAGCTCGAACCAAGAAAGATGATCCCCTGTACTCCCACACTCTGAACGTTGCCAAAAGTTTGGCCGACCTCGGATGGATGGTTGTAACAGGTGCTGGACCAGGGATCATGGAAGCTGGCATGGAGGGCGCAGGTAGGGAGCGTTCCATCGGGGTGTCGATCCGTCTTCCGTTTGAGTCGGAAGCTAATACGATCATCGCAGGTGACGAAAAGTATGTATCAATGCGTTACTTCTTCACTCGGAAGTTGATGCTGGTGAAAGAGTCGCAAGCATTTCTGTGCCTGCCTGGCGGATTCGGCACTCTCGATGAGACGTTTGAGTTACTCACGCTCACACAAACAGGCAAAGGTGTGCCAGTGCCAATTGTGTTACTGGATCTTCCAGGCGACAGGTTCTGGCATTCAATCGATGACATGATTCGAAATCAGTTACTCGTGCGTGGTCTTGTGTCCCCGGAGGACCTTGCTCTTTATCGGGTTTGTGACAGCATCGAAGATGCAACCTCTGAGATACAGGGTTTTTATCGCAACTATCACTCGGTTAGATACATCGGGAAACATCTCATTATGCGCCTAAACACAGAGCCTTCTGCACATCTCATCAACGTGCTTAATGACAAATTCGGCTCGCTCTGCCGCACCGGAGGCTTTGAAGTTGTCCCTCCTCATTCAGCCGAAAAAACCGAAAACGATCAACTAGAAAAATTCAGACTGCGTTTTGATCCAAACCGAAGCGATGCTGGCGGTCTACGCGAACTGATCAATTTCCTCAATCAAGGCGTGTAAGAACACCTATTGCTTTTTCGATTGCCCGGCGAGCCGTCGTGAGTTGTCGTTCAGTTTCTGGTCGCTTTACAGCACCCTCTCGATGAGCCGATTTGAGAGCATCGAGCGCCTTGTCGGCTATCTCCTCCGAGATTGATTCAAGTCTTGAGACAATGTCATTAATTGATTCGTCCTGCGATGCTGGCATGCATCAAGTATGACAGTCCTCGTGACCCAGATGTCATCATCATTCCCAATTCTTGAGCAAATATTTTCAAATTGACGTGTGGTGGTCGGTTCTATCGTCTAGCGTCACTCCCTATGTCACGACCAGAAGAACTTCATGAGTGGATTAGTTTCACAGACCCGGATGCCGAGCAAACATGGATGATTGATTCAACATTCATGCTTTCAAATTGGTCATGCATTTACGGATCAGGCTGCAAAGGCGTTCTTGATGATGACGCAACCAAATTGCAGCAGGGTTGTTGCAGCTACGGTGCTCACTTCATTGATAAGAAGGATCTCGCATCAGTTAAGAAATCGGTGAAGCGTCTCAAGCCAGAACATTGGCAGAAGCACCTTAAGGGCGCCAATAACCGCTGGTTGATCAAAAACCGTGACGGCTCTGATGCAACTCGTCGCGTGAATGACGCGTGTATCTTTCACAACGACCCAGGCTTTGAAGGCGGAATGGGATGCGCATTCCATATTGCGGCCCTTGAAGTTGGTGAACGCCCAATGGATTGGAAGCCAGATGTTTGTTGGCAAGTTCCACTTCGACTGGATGAGCACACCGAGGACGACGGCCATGTCATCTCTCATTTGCGCGAGTGGAAGCGCCGAGACTGGGGCGAGGGCGGCATCGAGTTTCATTGGTGGTGCACAGACGACCCTGCTGCTTTCGTTGGCAAAGACCCGGTCTATAAGTACCTCAAAGACGAGATCACAGAACTTATTGGTTCAAAGACCTACAAGACGCTTGTGAAGCTGCTCGAGGAGAAGCGTTCAACACCTAGACCGCATCCTCAAGTTTCGCTCAAGAATCCAACGCGCAAACCAGCCAAAAAATAAGCTTCAATAATCAACTCGCAACTAATCGCAGCTAGTTG
>CAINTF010000169.1 GCA_903853285.1 uncultured Acidimicrobium sp.
GACTTGATGCAACCGCAATGATGCCACCGAAGAATGCGTATCCACTGAAATCAATCACTTCGCGGCACGACAGTTCTAGGGCCTGCCTGCTGTACACACGGAAACTTGTTGTTGGGTCTTTGATGCCAGATGGAACACCTACTCGATGCAACATGATCGCCGAAACACGAGACAGGATCATTCGCTTCCATGTCAACCCAGGAGCCGAACCACCATTTGTCCAACGCGAACCAATCGTGATCAAACTCTTGGTTACAAAATGTGATCGCACGAGATCTGGCATCTGTCGCGCATCATGCTGACCATCAGCATCCAGATTCACAACATATGAGACATCTCGATCCTGAAGTGCTGCGTCAAAGCCGTGCAAAATTGCTGCACCAAGTCCGCGATGTGGACCATCGATTACTTTGCCGCGAATTCCAAGAACGCTAAACACTTCGGCAACATGCTCATTAAATTCGGCATCTCGCGAGTCATCAACAATCAATACGTCAAGTTGATGTTGTGATGCAGCAAGTGTGCGAATGCTTTCTGCGACTTCTTCCAATACGTAACGAATTGTTTGGCGCTCGCCAAGAGTCGCAAGAAGAATGATGCCCTTCTTGCCGATGTGGCCTTCACTGATCTGTTGGTTTAAATCCATTTGCTACAGAATCGTCTCAGGAACCGAGCGCTGATTTAACAAGTGCTGCGATTTTCTGGCCATCAGCACCTGAGCCCACGCGTTCGCGCACCGCTTTTACCACTGCACCCATTGCTTTGCCACCGGTGGCACCAGCTGCTGCAGCATGAGCAACTTCCTCTGCAACGATTTTTGCAACATCTTCGTCTGACATCGCAGCTGGCAAGTACGCCTCAATTACTGCGCACTCAGCACGCTCTTTAGTTGCTGCCTCTGTGCGACCTGCGTCTGCATAAATCTGCGCGCTCTCCGATCGTTTCTTGGCCTCTGCTCGCAACACCGCGAGTGCTTGATCATCGCTCAGCACAATCGCCTCGTCGCCCGCAACTTCGGCATTTTGAATTGCCGACAACACCATGCGCAGTGTCGAAAGTCTCAATTCGTCGCGCGCCTTCATTGCTTCGCTGATATCGGTCTTAATTCGTTCTTTGAATGTTGTCACCCTTCTATTCTGCCCGATCTCTAGACTGGTACGAGCCATGAACAACGAGACATTTGAACTCTTTTTCTCGATTCTGAGTGTGGCCCTGCTCGTTGGCACGCTGATTATTCTCAAGGCCCGAATCTTCGCGTCTCGGTTTTCGGTTGCCCAATCAATTCTTGATGGGTTTGCTCCATTCGCCCGACCACTCGCCACTGCAGTTGCCACAACCTGCATGCTTGGCAGTCTGTACTTTTCTGAAATTGTCAACTACAAGCCGTGTCGCCTGTGCTGGTTTCAACGATCAATGATGTATCCACTCGCAATCATTTTGATCATTGCTTTAATCCGTGGCTCTAAGAGCATCTGGAAGATCACTGTTCCACTTGCAACGATTGGCGGATCAATCTCGGCGTACCACTGGTTTCTCGAGCGTTTTCCAAACCTTGACGCGGGTGTTTGCGATGTCAAAGTGCCATGTGAATTCATCTGGTTTGAACACTTTGGTTTTGTAACGTTGCCATTTATGGCGTTCACGGGCTTTCTTGCGGTCCTCGTTTTTACTACCCTTCCTACATCACAGCAAACGGAGCAATTATGAACACATCCAAGAAAAATTCCAACACTGGCAATCGCAATGCATGGATTATCGGTGGCATCATCGCCGCCGTTGTTGCACTAGCCGCGATAGTTGCAATTTCATCGTCAAGCAAAAAAGACTCAGCTTCAAGTGGAACTGTCCAAGAATTTAGTGATGTCACCGTTACCGGCGATGTCCTTCCAGCTTTTGATTCAGCTGCCAAGCCAGACCCAGCAGTTGGCATGACTGCGCCAACACTGACCGGCAAAAGTTTTACCGGCAATGTTGTGACTACGGAATCAACTGGCACACCACTCTTGGTCTTATTTGTTGCTCACTGGTGCCCTCACTGTCAACGTGAAGTGCCGTTGCTCGTCGAGTGGGAAAAGTCCGGCAAGATGCCAGCAGGTATCGACGTTGTCACTGTCGCAACCGGCACAGATCCCGCCAACCCCAACTATCCACCGTCGGAATGGTTGGCTCGCGAAAACTTTCCAGCCACATGGCCGGTCATGGCCGATTCGACCGACAAAGTTGGCGGTAATGCTTTTGGTCTTGCTGGATACCCATACTTCGTTCTCATCGGAGCTGACGGCAAAGTTCTTGTTCGTATGAGCGGTGAGGTACCGATGGACGAACTGACAGCCACAATTCTCGCGCTCACAGGAGCCTAAAAACAAAGTTGGGAATCATTCTCAATAGTGATACATTCACAATGTGAGAATCATTCCCAAAACTGAAAGCTTGCAATAGTGAACTTTCTCTTTGGTGTATTTGTAGACGACCAGCAACTGCGTCTCGAACTCATAGCTGGGCTACTTGTTGCAGTCACGTGCGCCATCACCGGCACATTCGTTGTTCTGAGAGGCCTTTCATTCATCGGTGACGCACTCGCCCACGGAGTTCTGCCAGGTATCGCAGCCGCAATGTTGCTCGGCGTTTCGGGAATGCTCGGCGCCGTCGTGAGCGCAGTAATCATGATGTCTGGTGTAGGCATAGTCAATCGCCGGCTCCGACTCTCGGGCGATACAGCAATCGGTTTGTTATTTGTGGGAATGCTTTCGCTCGGAGTACTCATTACTTCTCGTTCGGTCTCGCTTGTTGGCGATCTCGAAGAAATTCTGTTTGGTGATATTGCTCACGTTGAGTGGTCAACGATTTCAGTGCAGCTCATCGCGCTTATTTGTATCGCGTTAATTTTCACCATTTGCCGACGACCATTTCTCCTGCTTTCAGTGGATGAAGGCCTCGTGAACACTTCCGGGTTTTCGGCAAAGTTGTTTCATAACGTGATGATGGCAATGGTTGCCACCACGGTCATCGTGAGTTTTCAAACTGTTGGAACACTCTTGGTGATGGGAATGCTGATTGCACCCGCCGCCACTGGAGCACTCTTCGCACGCCGCATTTCGTCAATGATCATGATCGCTGCACTGTCAGGTTCGATATCTGTATATATAGGTCTTCTCGCTAGCTATCACTATGACTTGGCTGCAGGGGCAAGCATCGTGCTGACAGCCGTCATTCTGTTTGCGCTCTCTGCGATCTTTGCCGAAACCAGAAAGTCAATATCGCGTCGTCATGATGATGACCACGATCACGAACACCCACACGCTCACGGACATGTGCACATCTGATGGCTTCAGTAACCGCGACATCACACTCTCCGATAAGTGCCGACCACCTGTGTGTGGGTTATGGCAAAAGGCCAGTAATTGAAGGTGTGACACTCGATATGCAACCAGGCGAACTCTTGGTGCTGATCGGCACTAACGGTTCGGGCAAATCAACATTGCTCAAAACACTTGCAGGACTCATTAAGCCAGTGCATGGCGACTTGCATCTGCTTGGAGAACATGCAGGACAGCTGCCAAAGAGAGTTGCATATCTCCCTCAACATCCTGTTTCGTCACACACACTTCCCTTGTGTGTGCGCGACATGGTGGCAATGGGTCGCTATGCGCATCTCGGATTAATGAAACAGACAAGTGCGCATGACCGAGAAATTGTTGAAGAATCGATGACGCGTGTAGGCATTGAAGCAGAGGCAGATCAACCAATTCGCGATCTGTCTGGCGGGCAGCAGCAACGCACCCACCTAGCACAGGTGCTTGCGCGTCAAGCCGAAGTGCTACTTCTAGACGAACCAACGGCAGGTCTCGACATCAACGGCCGCAAGCTCGTTGCAGATCTCGTGTCAGCCGAACGCGCACGAGGAGTCACTGTGGTGATGGCAACACACGAACTAAACGATGCTGAACATGCAACATCGGTGATGCTGCTCGCTCAACGAGTTGTATCTGTGGGCCCACCAGAAGTCGCTCTGCGCGATGAATTCTTACGCGAATGCTTCGGTTTTACTCAGCCTCACTAACGCCCTCGAGCGCCAGTAACTGCTTTTTCATTTTGAGTCCGAGTGAGTACCCACCAAGAGAACCGTCGCCTGCCACAACTCGGTGACACGGCACGATGATCGGGATTGGATTCTTGCCATTAGCAGAGCCAACCGCGCGAAACGCTTTTGGCTTTTTAATGTTTGCTGCTTGTCGACCATACGAAATAGTTTTGCCAAACGGGATGCGGCAGAGTGCACGCCACGCTTGCACTTGAAATTCGGTGCCAACAAGATCGAGGGCAATGTCAAAGGAAGTTCGCTTGCCTGCAAAATATTGCTCGAGTTGCTTCTTGGTTTTTAACAAAATTGCCTGAGCCGAAGAATCTTTTGCAGTAACCACTTGCCCGGCGTTATTGCGAACGTCAATTGCAACAAGACCTTTGTCTGATGCCACAAGCCTGAGCTTTCCCACAGGTGAGGCAACGACCAAAACATTGCGCACTGGATTGTTCTGTAACTTTTGCTTGCTCTTCATGCCAGTGAATCTACTACAGCGTGGCAACCTGTCACACTGGAGAGATGACGACAACAATCATGATGGACATTGAAAGCCCAGCTACAAAGC
>CAINTF010000170.1 GCA_903853285.1 uncultured Acidimicrobium sp.
CTTGGCGACAGCATCACATGGGGCGCTAATTACAAAGGGTTTGGAAACGTCACGCCGAAACTGCAGGAACTCAATACTTTTGACAGAGTGATAGTAGACGGGGCATTTTCCCGCAATATCAGCGGTCCCGCGAACACGTTGCATAACGGAGTCAAAACTTACGCCAAGTACATCAAGGCAAAAATACGACCCTCTGCTGTCATCGTTGCACTTGGAAGCAACGACTTGCAAGGTTCGATCAAAATTCAGTACTACGAATCTCGAATTCGCGAACTACTCACACTGATCGGTGATATTCCAATTGTTTGGGTCAATGTGTTGCGTGTCGACAGCAAGTACTACGTTCGTGCATCTGCCGTGTTTAATACGGTGCTCAGTCGAGTTGCTCTCGACTACCCCAATGTTTCAGTCGTTGACTGGAACGCAATGATTACATTAAACCCAAAATGGTTTGCTTTTGACAAATTGCACTTACAACCAGTTGGATACCGAGCGCGTGCCAGTCTGTATATCGAACTCGCGCAAAATCTATGGAATGTGGTAATGCCGACTACTACAACTTCGACGACAACGACTACAACAACGACTGTTGTCGGTTAGTTGCCAGCAACCTTGTTACGAATTTCTACTATTTTTTCATCGGCGTGGTTGACGTCATCGCCATGCTCTTTCAGCAACATGTTTCTATCTTTT
Organism: uncultured Acidimicrobium sp.; assembly: GCA_903853285.1. GTDB lineage: Bacteria > Actinomycetota > Acidimicrobiia > Acidimicrobiales > Ilumatobacteraceae > UBA3006. The sequence continues at coordinate 694 of CAINTF010000170.1, forward strand.
GTAGCTTCCCGTTCAGCAAGCGCGGTATCCACTCTCGCAATAGCAGCATCTACACCGTGTTCATGGATGTATGTAGCCCAGTCGATAAGCGCTTCCACCATCTCGGATTCTGGCACCACAGCAACGTTGCGCCCCTTGACAAATAAGTGACCACGCTTGTTGCCAGCGGCAATTCCCAAGTCCGCTTCTCGGGCCTCGCCCGGTCCATTAACAACGCAACCCATCACAGCAATTTGCAAAGGAATTTTTTTGTCAGCAAATGCAGCTTGAGCACGATTGGCAACATCGATGACGTCTATTTCTGCACGGCCACAACTTGGGCAAGCGATCAAGTCAACATTTTTGCGCTCGCGCAGACCGAGCGACTCAAGCAACTGCCTACCCGCTCTCGCCTCTTCGACTGGGTCAGCAGTAAGGCTGTATCGAATCGTGTCACCAATGCCCTCCATGAGCAATGTTGAAATTCCAGCCGTTGCTTTAATCAATCCACCAGGCAATGGGCCAGCCTCAGTAACTCCGAGGTGTAGTGGATGTCTTGTCACTTCGCTGAGTTGTCGATACGCATCAATCATGAGCGGAACATTGGACGCCTTAACGGAAATCTTGATCAAGTCAAAATCAACTTCTTCGAAATATGCAATCTCTTGGAGTGCAGACTCCACCATCGCTTCTGCAGTCAATCCACCATATTTTTCGTACAGCGCCGGGTCGAGCGAACCACCGTTTACACCAATTCGAATTGGTACTTTACGATCACGGGCCTCAGAAGCAACAGCCTTAATGTGTTCCGGCTTGCGGATATTTCCAGGGTTGAGTCGTAAGCCATGCACTCCTGCCTCCATTGCAGCAAGCGCCATTTTGTATTGATGATGGATATCAGCGATGATCGGCACCGGAGATCGGGGAACAATTTGTGCAAGACCTTCCGCAGCCTCCGGCTCATTGCAGGTGCAGCGCACGATGTCACATCCGGCAGCAGCCAGTGCATAAATTTGTTGCAAGGTGCCTTCAACATCGGCCGTCTTGGTGATGGTCATCGATTGAATGCTGATCGGCGCATTGCCACCAACAGCTACTTTGCCGACCGAAATTTGATTCGTCTCGCGTCTTGCAAATGCACTCATAAGAACCAGTTTGTCAGCACGGTGCAGCTTTGCAACGCTTTAAGTGCTGTGATTTTCAGCCAATTGGCTGCGTGAGATCCAGATATAGGCCAACAACCAATAGAAGCGCAAGCAATCCGACGACCATCGTGGCAACTGGCACCATCTTGCCCACATCGGCACGATATGTCTTATTACGGCGCGAACGAAACTTTTCATAGGTAGCAATCGCCGCATGACCGCCGTCAAAAGGAAGCAATGGAAACATGTTAAAAACTCCAACAAAAATATTGACACTCGCGAGCAGCAACAAGACCCCCTTGAGTCCGTCTTGTCGTCCAATTTCACCGCCGAGTTGACTTGCACCAACCACTGTTCCAGGGCGCGTTGCTGGGTCGGCCTTTTCATCAATCACGCTGTTGATGATGTTGAGTGGGTTGAGAACAACAAAGACTCCTGCAACAGATCTGCGAGCAGTAACTACCAAATCCTTTGATGCATACCC
>CAINTF010000171.1 GCA_903853285.1 uncultured Acidimicrobium sp.
TCAACGGTAGGAGTTGTGGCGATACCAAGATCGACAACATCGCATCCACACAGCAGCAAGGTGTTGCTGACCAGGTCGCTGATGGCCTTGCCTGTTGGTCGGGTATCGCGGCCTACGACAATCTTTGGTCGCTGCACTGTCGGGCTCCCTCCACGCCTCTCTCTCTGGCGAAACATCAGGGAGGCAAAGGCCATGGCAAATGCCTCAATATGGTTTTGCTGGGCTCAAAGCGGGCGATCAGTGGTGTCTCTGCGCAAGCAGGTGGCAGGAAGCATTTGAAGCCGGCCACGCGCCTCGAGTCAATTTGCGCGCAACACACGTGCGCACGCTTGAGTTTGTTGACTTGGCTGATCTAGAAAAATTTGCTGTTTAACTAGCGCAAAATCAGGCGCCGGTGAGCGCGCGCCACGACATTGGCATTGACTTCGTCAATTGGTCAATTGATAACTGATAGGTAGTTTCTGGAACCATACCTACGAGCGCGCGAATCTCGGCGTAGTGATGCGCCGCGTGTCCGAGCCCACTAAATACTTCACGACGCTTTGCCAACAAGTCCGCTGGCGGAGCATCCAGCAACCATCCCCAGATGGTGAGCGCAAATGTCAGGTCGTGCATTACGGGAGCGCGGCCAAACTGTGAAGCCCTTCTCAGCGCAATTGCAATAGTCCCCTGAATTGCATCATCAACTGATTCGCCTTCTTTAACTCGCACATTTTTACGAACACGACGTGCGAGTGTCAACACATATCCCTGGTCGGGTCCCTGATTTCCAAGGCTTGCGCCGCGCGGTTGACGTCCGTCCAACATTCCCGGTCGATCAACTGTCCAACTACCAGGCACATGTTCTGGTGATGTGTAGATACGTGGATTATTGGTTGGAAGAACCGGAGTGTGTTTTGGAGCAGCCATACGGCCACGATCCTAGTTGTTGGTCGAGTGCAGCAGGCCGAATACGAGCGACTCTTCGAGTGCTCGCCACGATGCTTCGATGATGTTCGCCGACACGCCGATAGTTGTCCATGTGCGGTCACCGTTTGTTGCATCGATGAGCACTCGTGTTACTGCTCCGGTCGCCGATCCAGAATCCAGAATGCGCACTTTGTAGTCGGTCAGGTGCACTTTGGAGAGCTGTGGGAAACTCTTTGCAAGTGCTGCGCGAAGCGCCGTATCAATCGCATTGACCGGACCATTTCCCTCTGCGGTAAATACTTCTCGTGCATCCCCGATCCACACTTTGACAGTTGCTTCGGTAGTGAAGTCGCCCATTGATGATTCGTCTGTGATCACTCGCATCGAATCCACCTTGAAGAAATTCTGTTCCCATCCCGCGGCACGGCGCATCAACAATTCGAGCGATGCATCGGCTGCTTCGAAGTGATAGCCCTCGTGCTCAAGGCGCTTCAAGTCATCAATTACTTGGTTCACTGCTGGTCCGTCCATTGCAAGGCCCAGCTCTTCAGCCTTCATCGTGATTGTTGCCCTGCCGGCCATTTCCGAAACTAGGAATCTCGTTCCGTTGCCAACCAGTTCTGGTGACACATGCTCGTATGCATCTTTTGCGCGAGCAATTGCTGACACATGCAAACCAGCTTTGTGTGCAAATGCACCCGAGCCAACATACGGCGCTTGCGGATTCAGCGGACGATTCAAAACTTCTGCAACATAGTTACTCACTGCGGTGATTCGCTCGAGTCTGCCGTCTGGCAAACATGTGTATCCAAGTTTGAGTTGCAGGTTTGGAATCACCGTAGTCAAGTTGGTATTGCCAGTGCGCTCACCGAGGCCATTCAATGTTCCTTGAACATGGCGTGCGCCACTATGTACTGCAGCAAGTGAGTTGGCGACCGCACAACCTGTGTCGTCGTGGCAATGAATGCCGATGATCACGTCATTACCAACGTGTCGATGAACCGCTCCAACAATGTCTTGCACTTCAAACGGCAACGAGCCACCATTTGTGTCGCACAACACCAAGTGAGTTGCACCATTAATGATTGCAGACTCAAGAGCTCGCATAGAAAACTCAGGGTTGCTCTTAAAACCGTCGAAGAAATGCTCCATGTCGACAAGCACTTGGCGACCAGCACCGTGCAAAAACTTCACAGAGTCACCAATCATGGCCAAGCCTTCGTCGAGCGTTGTCTGCAATGCCTGCTCAACGTGATAGTCAGATGACTTAGCAACGATGCATACCGCAGGGGTATTCGACTCGATCAAGTTGCGAAGAGTTGGATCATCGTCTACTTTTCCGAGCGGACGTCGTGTCGAGCCAAAAGCAACCAGCGTCGATGTCGTCAGTTTCAATTCTGTTTGGGCTCGGGCAAAGAACTCAATGTCCTTTGGGTTCGCACCTGGCCATCCACCTTCAATGAAGTGCACACCTAGATAATCGAGTTGCTCCGCGATACGCAGTTTGTCAACGACGCTTGCCGACACGCCTTCCACCTGCATGCCGTCACGCAGGGTTGTGTCAAACACTTCGACTGTGGTGTTTTTCTGTGATGCATTCATATTTTCTCTTTTCAAAGTTTTCGCTTTTTTCAGGGATTAAAAAAGCCGCCCTTGAGGGCGGCTTGGGCGAACGTCGAAAGACGAACGCCTAACTAATAATGATGATCGCGATACTTGGTGAGGCTGCTCCGATGTAATTCACAAATACCAGTATCACCCCGTAGATAGTGGTTCGCCAACATCACCCGTCAGGCTTTGTGGAAAACATTGGGGACAATGGCCTAGAAGCCATACCCTGCCTGTGAATAGATCTGGGGACAAGTCTGTGGAACATCGTGGGGATATCCCCTATTTACTCACAAGCTTGTGATTTAGGCCAGTTCACACCAGTCGATATAACGCTCGTCTTGGCCACGCACAGCCTTGGCATATGCCGCAGCAATGGCTCGAGTCTTAGGGCCAGGACAAGGAATCAGGCGTTCATCCACCATGCTTACCGAGCCAACTTCGGCTGCAGTACCGCAGGCAAAGATTTCGTCGGCGATGTAGAGGTCGCTTCGTGCGATGTTGTCAACACGAATGTCGTAGCCCAGATCACGTGCAATGCGCATCACGCTGTTTTGGGTAATGCCCTCAAGCGCACCAGCCGATGTTGGCGGAGTCAAAATGATGCCGTCGCGCACACAGAAAATATTCTCGCCTGTGCACTCAGCAATCAAGCCATTTGGTGCAAGCATGATCGCCTCGTCGTATCCGGCCTTAAGCGCTTCTACTTTTGCCAAAGTCGAGTTGACGTAGTTGCCCACAGTTTTTGCAGCAGGTGGCATTGTGTTGTGATCGTGACGTGTCCATGAGGAAACTTTCATGCGCACACCTTTTTCCACTGCATCATCACCCAAGTAGGCACCCCAAGGCCAGCAGGCAATAGCAATGTCAACTTTGCAAGGCAACGTATTCAATCCCATTTCGCCATATCCGTAATACGCAAGTGGGCGGATGTAGCAGGCTGGCAATCCAGTTGATCTCACTGTGTCTTTTGTTGCTTGAACAATTTCTTCAACGGAGTACGGCATGTCCATGCCCATGATCTTCGCCGA
>CAINTF010000172.1 GCA_903853285.1 uncultured Acidimicrobium sp.
ATTGCGCACTATCAGGATGCTCTCAGTTCCTACTTCAACAACCAAACGGTCACCAATGTGCGCGAGTTCATCTGCGCGGCCTACAAAGTTCCAACGCTTCGCAAAGATTTCGTCCATTTCGTGTGCAAAGACATCGGACGAAACGTACTCATCGCGAGTGAAACTCTGACGAAGTCCCTGGATGCTGCTGTTGTCATTTACCATTTCAGACCTACCGGTACATCTTCGTAATCGACTGTCCAGAGACGACCACCATTGATATCAGATGCGTCGTAGCAGCGATAGCCAAGAAGTTGCTGTTGCTGCTTGGTGAATGTCTTTGCGCGATCTTCGGTGACACCGAGGCAGCCGGCTTCTTCGGGTGTGAGCCAGCCCAATACATACGAAAGATGCATGCCGTAGCGAGCTTCGCTCTCTGTTTTGTTGGCCCCCGCACTGTGCAATGTCTTTCCCAGGTAGATCATTCCACTACCTGCAGGCATGACGGCCTGAGTGATTTCATCTTCAGTTGCTTGTCGCGAATAATCGCTCCAAGCGTGGCTTCCTGGAACAACACGTGTCGCACCATTTTCGGCAGTGAAGTCGGAAAGAGCAAACATGCAACTGATCTGGCACAGGGGAGAAGTAGGGGTGCACATCGCGGGCCAGTCGTCGGAGTCACGGTGCATGTATTGCGGAGCACCACCAGGCATCACGATCATCATCTGGCCAGTGTTCATCCAGTACGACGCGCAATGAGGCTTGAGCAGTTCATCAGCCACGCCGGTCAAGATTGGGTGAATTAACACCTCGTCCGCAAAAGTTTGGGAACGTTGGGCGAGACGGGTGAAGCGCTTGGTCTGTTGGCCCCAGAAGTAGTTGACATTCTTGTTCTCAGACTTTGGACCGACCGCTGCGGCTTCGCTTGTTGGGTCAAGCTCATTGCGGAGGTTGGCAACGATCTGGGGGGAGAGCATGTTGTGAACAATTACTCCGCCGTCTTGGGCAAGAACTTCAAGGATTTCGGCGAGCGAATTGTGCTTCGTATCGAGAACTTGCAATACCGGAGCATGCACAATGTTCATGTGTCAATTCTACCTGTGTGATGTAATACTCAATTCACTGTGATTCATGAATTAACGATCGATTTGCAAGTCAATCAAGGTCAATGTGCATGGCCGCAATTGGTTGAAATTGCACATATCGCCGAAAACAACGGTTATTCAACATTGTGGGTTGCTGATCATTTATCGGGTCAAGTCATGAATGCCCCATCAATGCCAGAATGCTTCACTTTGCTAGGCGCATTGGCTGCAATGACTTCAACGATCAACATTGGTCCACTTGTTGTAAATGTTGGTACGAGGCACCCAGGTCTCTTGGCTAATGCTGCTGCCACAGTTCAAAATATTTCGGGCGGACGACTCGTACTTGGTCTTGGTGCGGGCGCATCGCCAACGAGCACATTTGCTGCCGAGCAATTGGCACTCGGCATCGAGATTCCTCGCACGATGCAAGAGCGTCATGCGAAGCTTGAGCACACTCTTGAAGTCTTGGATGAAATTTGGTCGCCAAACAGAGCCGAAAAATTCGCGACATTTGAGATGCCATGCAAGTTGCCACCAAGAATTCTTGGAGTGAACAGCAGGGCGCTTGCAAAAGTTGCGGGTATGCGGACCGACGGAGTCAATGTCCGGGCAAGTCATCCGCAGCGGGCGGAGATATTGAGACTCGCTCATGACACCGCAATTACGGCCGGCAAGGCTGACTTCGTCGTTTCAGTTTGGGATTGGTTCGATGAGGCACTATTGGATGCGTCATCTCAGACCCGTCAGCAATTGGTGAGCGAAGGTGTGAACAAGATTATTTTGTTGATGCGAGGCGTGCCCGACGCAAAACGACTTGCTATAAAGCGCTAGTTATAAAACAATATTGACGAGGCGCTTCGGCACGACAATGATTTTGCTTGGCGTTGCGCCAGCGAGCATCTGGATAACTTTTTCGTCCACCAGGGCGAGTGATCGTAATTCGTCATCTGAGACGTCGGCAGCAACCGACAGCTTGGAACGCATCTTGCCATTGACCTGAACTGGAATTTCGATGGTGTCGTGCACGAGCATCTGCGGATCGGCTTTTGGAAACGGCATGTAGGTCAGTGACTCTGTGCGGCCAAGTCGCTGCCAGATTTCCTCGGCCATGTGAGGACACAGTGGTGAGAGCATTTGTGTCATCTGGACAGCAACTTCGCGTGGCGTAGAGCCTGCCTCATTGACGTAAATGGTGAGTGCGTTGTTGAGCTCGATCAACTTGGAAATTGCGGTATTGAAACGCAGGTGTTCGAGA
>CAINTF010000173.1 GCA_903853285.1 uncultured Acidimicrobium sp.
CGCACAACTTGATGCCGTTGCACTCCGTATAGAGGTCGGTCACTTTGCCCGATGCAATGTCGACCCGCTGAATGCTGCCACCGATGTAGTTGTCTGGATTGAACGCACCGGGAAATGCCAACCCAAAAATATCGACCTCCGAAAAAGACCCACCGTTGTTGCACAAATAAATTGCGCCATCAGGACCAATCGCAATTCCATTGGGGCCGCCAGGCGTGTCAGCAATTTTTTGCTTGCTTCCATCTGGCAACACACGCGTAATTACTTTGCCGAACATCTCGACCAAAATCACACTGCCATCAGGCATTGCGATTGGGCCTTCAGGGAAACGGAGTCCAGATGCGATTTCGGTAAATTCGGTCATGCCAAAACTGTACGTTGACACGTTCTCCGCTGCATCAGCGGAGAAACTACTAACTGGCTTGTTGTAGTTGCTCGAGTTCTTCTAGCGTCATCAACACTTCGCGAGGCTTTGAGCCATCGCTTGGCCCTACGATGCCGCGGCTTTCGAGTAGATCCATGATGCGACCAGCTCGTGCAAAACCGATCTTCAGTTTGCGTTGCAACATCGAAGTCGATCCTTGACGAGTGCGCACGACCAAGTCCATTGCTTGACGCAACAATTCGTCATCATCGCTATCGCCAGTCGTCCCGCCAAACAAATCTGCACCGCTGCCACCGCTCTTCTCACCGTCGACACCCGATACATAGACAACTTCGGGTGCTTGGCGACGCCAGTGCCCGACAACCTTGCGTACTTCGGCTTCATCAACCCAGGCTGACTGAATTCGCTGTGATACCGATGTGTTTCCGGGTAACAACAACATGTCACCTTTACCAATCAGTTTTTCCGCACCTGGCTGATCAAGAATTACTCGACTATCAGTCAAGCTCGAAACCGCAAACGCCATACGTGCAGGAATGTTGGCTTTAATAACACCAGTAATAACGTTGACGCTCGGACGCTGAGTCGCAACAATCAAGTGGATACCAACCGCACGAGCCTTTTGCGCAATGCGAGTGATGCAGTCTTCTACATCACGAGCCGCAACCATCATCAAGTCATTCAACTCATCAACCACAATCAAGATGTACGGAATGCGGTCAAAACTCTGGTCTGTATTTTGTTCTTCCGATAAATCGCCACGGTCGTATGCAGCGTTGTAACCGACAATGTCTCGGAATCCGGCTTCGACCAACAAGTCGTAACGACGCTCCATCTCTTTCACTGCCCAACCAAGCGCGTTTGCTGCCTTCTTTGGGTTTGTTACAGGAGGTGTGAGCAAGTGTGGCAACCGTGCATATTGCGCCATTTCAACTTGCTTTGGGTCAATCAAAATCATCTTCACTTGATCTGGTGTTGATCGCATCAGCACCGAAGTGATGATGCAGTTAATCGCACTCGACTTACCGGCACCCGTAGTACCGGCAATCAACATGTGTGGCGTTGTCGAGATATTGAGAAACACTGCGCGACCCGCAATGTCTTTACCAACCGCAACATCAAGCGGATGTCCTGCAGCACGAGCTTCTGTCGACATCATCAAGTCGCCAAGTGAAACCAATTCGCGTTGCGCGTTTGGTACTTCAATTCCAATCGCCGACTTGCCCGGAATCGGAGCCAAAATACGCACATCGGTTGCGGCCATTGTGTATGCAATGTCGCGCGACAACGAAGTCACTTTGGCAACTTTGACACCGCCGCCCAATGACAACTCAAATCGTGTAACAGTCGGGCCGCGCGTGTATCCGACCAGCTCAGTCTCTACGCTGTGCTCTTTGAGAGCTTCAACCAATTTCATGCCGCGCTCTTGAGTTGCGCGCTCGTCAGCCTTTTCGTGGCGAGTCACCGTCAACATGTCGAGCGTTGGCAATGACCAACTGCTTGGGTTTGCTCCAGGTCCGAGCGGCATCTGTTGAGCAATACCCTTCACAATTGCTGCAGCGGTAGGTGAAGGCACCGATGCTGGTGCATCTATTTGCGAAAGTTTTGGCTTGCGCTTCTTACGTTCGCGGCGAGGCTTTACGACTTCTTCGTATTCGTCTTCTTCATCGAGATTTTCCGCGTCTTGATCTTCGTTGGCTGCCACGTCGTCGTCATCCAATGAGATGTCATAAAACTGTGGTTCATCGGACTCATCATCCAATTGCTCATCATGTCTGCTGTCTCGACGACTCCCGTCACGATTTCCTTGCGGCATTGATACGCCATTTACCCACGCCGCGATGCGGCGATACAACTCTGGCAATGTGTTGCCAGTAATCAATAACACGCCACCAAGCATCGACCCGAGCAACAAGATTGTTGTGGCGATGCCGCCAATGCTCTGTCGCAATGGCTCGCCAATCAACCAGCCCATCCATCCGCCAGCACTCGAGAGTGCATTCATTTCGGCATGTATTGAGCCGCCACCTTTGAGAATGTGCACTTCGCTGAGCACTGCCGTTGAGAACACAGCCCAACCAAATGCCAAACGAACTCTGTGCTGCACCTCGGTGCGCTTGATGAAGGCAACGCCAGCACCAATGACCAACACAGGAATTACGTAACGCCCAACTCCAATTGTCCAAGACAACAACGTGTTAAGACCGCGGCCAACAGGGCCGGCGATGTGTGCATAGACCGACATAAAGAGCAAGATGCCAAGACATACCAAGGCAATGCCGCCAAATTCGTGACCGCGACCCTCAAGAACCGACTTCAAAACAGACGGTCGACGGACGCGCCTAAATTGCATCTCTTCTTGGTCAACCGGTTTATGGCTACGCAGGGGCCTGATCTGGGCGTCGCCGCGAGTAGAGGGGCGCGATTGGGCGCGACCCGATTGAGACCCCTTACGGGGCTTGGTTGCCATTGAACAAACTTACCAATGGGGTACTACCCAATTGGGGCATACCCGAATTGGGCCTATGCCTCCATGACGATTGGCACGATCATCGGACGGCGCTTGGTCCGCTCCGACACGAACTTGCCAGCAGCACGACGCACTTCTTTTTCCAGGGCGTCGACGTCGCGAGTTCCTGCTTTGAGCGCCTTCTCAACAGCCTTAGCTACCGTCGCTACTCCCTCATCAATCAAGTCTTCAGCCTCTGGTGCATACACCCAACCACGAGTAATGATTTCTGGACCAACAAGTACTCGCCCAGCGTCGATATCAACGGTGACTACTACAACAACTACGCCCTCTTCTGCCAGAACTTTGCGATCGCGCAAAACGCCCTGACCAACATCGCCAACAATTCCGTCTACATACAACATGCCGGCGGGCACTCTACCTGCGAGCTCAATTCCATTGTCAGTGATCTCAATGACATCTCCGTCTTCACACAACACGATGCGCGAGTCTGGCACTCCCATCGTGCGAGCATGCTTGGTGTTTGCGATCATGTGGTGATACTCGCCATGAATTGGCACAAACCACTCGGGCTCGGTGATCGACAAGTACATCTTGAGATCTTCAGCCTGAGCATGACCAGTTGCATGCACGTCCGCAATGCCTGAGTGCACAACATCTGCACCTGCACGCAGCAAGCCATCAATAACACGATTGACATTGCTTTCGTTACCAGGAATAGCATGGCTCGAGAAAATTACTAAGTCTTTTGGTCCGATCTTGACGAACTTATTGTCACCTCTTGCAAGCAATGAGAGCGCCGCCATCGGCTCGCCCTGTGAACCAGTTGAGATAACACATACTTTTTCTGGCGGGTAATTGTCGATCTCTTCAATGTTGACAAATGCATGATCAGGCAATTTGATAATGCCGAGGTCGCGCGCCATGCGCACGTTATTGATCATTGATCTGCCAAGTGTTGCTACTACTCTGCCGGCATCGATCGCTGCTTCTGCAATTTGTTGCACGCGGTGAATATGACTTGCGAAACTAGCCGTAATAATTCGCTCTGTTTTATGTTCGGCAAACAACTGTCGCAACACAACACCAACGCTGCGTTCGCTCGGTGCCGAGCCACGTTCTTCGGCATTCGTGCTGTCGAGCATGAGCAAGCGAATTCCGTCGCCCGCCGCTAATGCACCAAGTCGAGCCAAGTCTGTTCGGCGGTCATCAACCGGCGTGAGGTCTATCTTGAAGTCGCCCGAGTGAATAATTACGCCCTGAGGAGTGTGAAGCGCAATTGCGTGCGCAAAAGGAACAGAGTGCGTAACGGGAATGAACTCAACATCGAATGGTCCAATACGACGACGCTCGTTATCGACAACTGGAATCAATTCGGTCTTGCCGAGTAGTCCAGC
>CAINTF010000174.1 GCA_903853285.1 uncultured Acidimicrobium sp.
GCCCACTGCAACCTGATTGCCGATCTGCCATGTCTTGTCGCCAAGCTCGTTGATCGCCAAATAGGTGACTCGCGCCGACTGTGCTGCATGTATCTCGACAACAGGTACTACGAGCGACACGACATTGTCTGCAGACACAAAGCGCTCGACAACTGTGATCTCACTATTTTCGGCTGCATCAATGACAAGTCGTGGGTAGACAACGACACCGGATTCGTTAATAGTGTGCGTGATCACCACGGTGGTCGCATGCACTTTGCCTTTTGCGATCTTGAGTGCGATAACTGCCGCATTGTCGGTATTCATTTGCGCAAACACATCTGGAGCGGTCGTAATTGCTACACCCATCAAAGCCGACGCTTCAGAGCCAGCAAGCTGAACACCTTCAGCGTTTTCTACTGTTGTAGTTGCCGATGAACTGCGGAATTTTGCGAGGTCGAGTTCACCAATGCGGCTATAGCGCCACACTTCTTCTTCGACTGTGGGGAGTGCAAGTGTTGTTGACATAATTTGGTCTTCCAGTTACTTCTTCTTTTTCTTGTCGCGATTTTTCTTTTTGTTCTTGCGCTTGTCGTTCATGTCCGCCACAACTTCACCAAACACTGCATTGATGATCGACTCAGCTTCATCCAAAATTGCTGCTGCCGTGCCATCGTCGAGGCTCGCAGGCGCAACCGGAGTTGCCGACGGAATTACCGAGCCGCGCTTCCACGCGACATCGACCATGCGACGGTCGTACTTTTCGCATTCTTCTGGGCAACGCCATGGTGCGTCAGGTGCGAGATCAAGATTGCATTTGCGCACAGTGTCGCCGCTTGAATACGTGCGACTTTCAAAGTGCTTGCATTCCGTACGCATTGACATGTCTATAAACCTAAGGCGTGACTGAGACTCAGCCAACCGAGCCTTCCATTTGCAACTCAATCAGGCGGCTCCACTCAACCGCATATTCCATAGGCAAGGTGCGTGTTACTGGCTCAATAAAGCCGTTCACAACCATGCCCATTGCTTGCTCTTGAGTAAGACCGCGGCTCATGAGATAAAACAGCTGCTCGTCAGCAATCTTTGAGACAGTTGCTTCGTGACCAACCTGTGCGTCGCGCTCACCGACTTCCATATAAGGGAAAGTCTTGCTCTCGGATTGTTCGTCCAAGATCAGCGCGTCGCACTGCACGTGGCTCTTGCAGTTTGTTGCGCCTTCTTCGATGCGCACGAGGCCGCGATACGTTGTGATGCCACCGTCTTTCGAAATTGACTTCGAAACGATCTTTGAAGAAGTCTCTGGTGCAGCGTGAATCATCTTTGCGCCGGCATCTTGATGTTGACCTGCGCCCGCATAAGCCACCGACAACACTTCGCCTGTTGCTTTTGGACCCATCAAATACACGCTTGGGTATTTCATGGTGAGCTTCGAGCCGATGTTGCCGTCGATCCACTCCATGTGGCCTTCGGTCTCAACTCGAGCACGCTTGGTCACCAAGTTGTACACGTTTGGTGACCAGTTTTGAATGGTCGTGTACGTCACGTGCGCACTTGGCTTAACAACAATTTCAACTACTGCAGAGTGCAATGCGTTGTTGGTGTACACCGGAGCAGAGCAACCTTCGATGTAGTGAACTTTTGAACCTTCGTCAGCAATGATAAGCGTGCGCTCAAACTGGCCAGCCGAATCGCTGTTGATGCGGAAGTACGCCTGCAACGGCATTTCGCATTCGACGCCTGGTGGAACATAAATAAACGATCCACCCGACCACACCGAAGTATTGAGAGCAGAAAACTTGTTGTCACCCATTGGGATCACTGAACCGAAGTACTGCTTCACCAAGTCTGGATATTCGCGCAACGCGGTGTCCATGTCGCAAAACAAAATGCCTTGCTCTTCGAGCTCGATGCGATTGCGGTGATACACAACTTCCGAGTCGTACTGCGATGTCACACCAGCGAGATA
>CAINTF010000175.1 GCA_903853285.1 uncultured Acidimicrobium sp.
CGAGTTCAGGAAATGTTCCGCCAGATTGTCGCGCGTCAATGCCACCGCTTGGAAACCCATGACACAAGACCATCGCGGGCAATGCGCCGCTTTTCCCACTTGGTTGCACTAAATAGCGGGCAAGATTGAGGCCACCCGAGAGAAACGATCCGTTCATCTTGGTCGACTCGTGGGAAGTAAGAGGTGTGATTGTCAGGCGCGTGGCTTACGCATACGGCGAGTTGCGCCAGGAGTTGCCAATGTGTAACCGCGGTTACGTGCTTCGGCAAGAGTGTCGGGACCAAAACAGAGACCGACACCAAGATCAGCAATTTCGGTCGTGACTGCTACATCGCTCCAATTATCAAGGTCGTAAACAAGCTGGGTGCGCTTGTCACCCATGAAACGAAAGTGTTCAAATTTGGTTGGACGGTTTGAAGACATGTGACAAATCTAGTCGCACAGATGCGCCGGTCAATACCCATCTGGCCCATTCATTAGGCTTGGCGCCATGAGTAATGAAGCCGAGGCTGCACGCATAAGCCGAGCACTCGACCAACTCATAGCACGAGACAGCGAAGTTGGAGAACGAGCAAAGTCGAGAGTTGCCAAAATCTACGGACCGACTGCAACGAGTTCGCTAGGCACATACGATTTCAGCGACTCATTCGCCAAGCGCGACCAAGTCAGCCGAAGAGGTGACTGGGTGCATCGCAACTGGTTACGACCGATCAGATTTTTCTACCGACATGTCCCCAAACCAATTCGCTTTGCAATCAAGAAACTCTTTGCATGAACCAATTTGTAGTGGTCACCAGTGCGCAAGGCTGCACCAACAAAGAGTTGTTGCAGACCGCCCAATCACTGGCAGCCAGCTCAACTCGTCCCACACATTGGGTCGTCGTCGGCGGCAGTTTCAATTTGACAAAATTATCGCGCCACCGCTCAATCAAAAAGGCAACTATCGAGATTACCGACGACCTCTCGGTCCCCACACTCGAGAGGCAATCTTCAATAATTGTATTTTTGCGTGCGGGCGACACCATTTCCCCAGATGCAATTTCAATCATCGCGCAACACACCGATCAGCACGATCTCATCTATGGCGACTCGGCTCACGGTCGTGCAAGAAAATTTGAGGAGCCATCAAAGGCGCGTCGACCACAATGGTCCCCGGAACGACTGCGCTCACATAACTACGTTGGCGATTTGCTGGCCGCTTCGCAGTCAGTTGTTGCTGCTGCAGGCGGAATCTCAACGCTCGCTACCCTGCACGAACACGATCGTTCACTTCGGCTATTTGAAGTTTGCAACACTCCACACCGGATTGCACATGTGCTGTACCACTCAAGCCAGGAACGCATGGTTCCAACTGCCTCGCTTGAAGCCGTGCAGCAACATTGCACACGAACTGGCATAGAAGCAACTTGCACCATAGACGAATCGATGCAGTCGGTACGCGTTAAACGCCGTTTGCGCTCGCAGCCAAAAATCAGCGTGATCGTGCCAACCCGCGGCACAACAGAAGTCCTAAAAGGCAATCAAGTTGTGTTGGCTGCACATGCAATCAAAACTTTGATTGACAACAGCACATACCAGAACTTCGATGTCATTGCAGTGCTCGACAGCGTCACCCCAGATGAAGGTCGACTCGCTATTCAAACAGCAGGTGGTGCCCGACTCAAGATTGTTGATTACGACCGACCATTCAATTTTGCAGAGAAGATTAACCTTGGCGCAGTCTGTAGTGACGCAGATCTTCTGTTGCTACTGAACGACGACACCGAAATCATCACTCCAGATGCACTTGAGACGCTTGTTGGAATTCTTGAGGACCAAACAGTCGGCATGACTGGGCCGATGTTGCTCTACGAAGATATGACGATTCAATCAGCGGGACACATCCTCAACCCCGTGCCATTCGATTTGTACCGCGAACGCGAACTTACTTGCACTGGTGCCCAACACTTGTTGCAAGTACAACGCGAAGCATCTGGCCTCATCGCGGCCTGCGTACTTGTTCGACGAAGTGTTTTCGATGAAGTTGGTGGTCTCTGCACACTTTTCCCATTTAATTACAACGACGTTGACTTCGGTCTCAAAATTCAAGACGCTGGCCATCGGGTCGTGTGGACGCCATACGCCCAATTTCATCATTTTGAATCAAAGACCCGCACTCCCAAATTGCAAACTTTTGAAGTTGCAACAATCGGTGCCCGTTGGCGTGACAAATTAGAAGACGACCCGTATTTCAACCCACATCTTGAGCGCTATATCGATATCTGGAAAGAGAACGTAATGGGTCAGAGGTCTGTGCTTGACGCACTAGGACCAACAGCGCCTATTGCCTCAAAATAATCAAGGTGTGCGCGCACCACATGCACTACATCCACATCATCAAGCACTTCAATTCGCGCATCGGCTGCATTTCCAAGTAAATAAGCGGTCAATTCGTCTTCGGCGATAATGACCGACTCGGTGATGTCTTGCCGGCGATCAATTACATCCCGTGGCTGCAATCCTTTCGACTCAAGCCAAGCCATGTGCATCGCCAACATCTTGCGTAACTCTGCATAGGTCAATCGAGCTTGAGAATCAGTTGGCAACCTGTCGGCCACAAATGATGTTGCTTCATCAATGTCATAGACGGCCCGCGGAGCTAGCGCGTCAAGTCGATGGGCTTCACGACCAATGACAGTTGCTGCAATAACGAATACGACGAGCGCCGCAACGATCGCGAATACAACGGTTATCCAATTTAAAGAGCTAATAGCGAAAATAGCTCAACCGCCGACTGGTTAGATGCCGATGCGTTGCGCAAGCAACTCGCGGTGATACGTCGGATCACCGAAGAGCAACTCGCTCGACTTTGCACGCTTGAAGTACAAGTGTGCTGGGTGTTCCCATGTAAAGCCGATGCCACCATGAATCTGAATGTTTTCAGCAGCTGCGTGGAAGTAAGCCTCCGAGCAATACGCCTTTGCCAACGATGCAACCGAAGCGAGCTCGTCGTTCATTTCTGCTGCACACCACATGCCGTAGTACGCAGCCGACTTTGCCGACTCGACTTCGAGCAACATGTCTGCACACTTGTGCTTGATGGCTTGGAATGAACCGATTGGACGACCAAATTGAACACGAACTTTGGCGTACTCAACTGCCATCTCGAGAACTTTTTGCGCTCCACCAACCTGCTCGGCCGCAAGTGCAACTGCTGCCAAGTCAAATACTTGACTCAACACGTCCCAGCCCTTGCCTTCGGTGCCAATCAAAGTTGCTGGAGTTGCATTGAACTCCAACTTTGCTTGCTTGCGGGTTTGATCCATTGTTGAAAGTGATGTGCGGGTAAGTCCCTTTGCGCTGCCGTCCACCGCAAACAACGAAACACCTTTACCGGTGCGTGCTCCAACAATGATCAAACTTGCAGTTGCACCGTCAATAACGAACATCTTGGTTCCGGTGATTTTCCAATCGCTTCCAGAACCTTCGGCCTTTGTTGTAATGCCCTTTTCGTCCCACTTGCCAGATGGCTCGGTGGTTGCCAGAGTTGCAACTGTTTCTCCTGCAGCAATACCTGGCAAATACTTTTTCTTTGCTGCGTCATCGCCACTCAACAACAATGCGTTTGCTGCGAGTACAACGCTCGAGAAAAACGGTGCGCACAACAACGCGCGACCCATCTCTTCAAGCACAACACCAAGTTCAATGAAACTAAATCCAGAGCCACCGAACTCTTCAGGAATCGAAAGACCCTGAAGGCCCATTTGCTCACCCATCTGCGACCACACCGCAGGATC
>CAINTF010000176.1 GCA_903853285.1 uncultured Acidimicrobium sp.
ACTGCAGCACAGCAGGAAGACACAGACGAACAAGCAACACAGTATGAACAAATGAGTTCTGAAACTCCTCATGTACTCACTTTCCTTGGAAAGGTAGGCGCTAAGACTGTGGTTGAGGGCTGTGAGAGGGTCGGAGAGACCGTTGCGGTAGAGGTAGTAGAGAGAAGGAGAGGACAGGGAAAGGGCAGTGAGGGACTGGCTGACAGCGAGACCCTATGTGAGAGTTACGTTGTTGATAAACTCGCCTAGTGCCTCTTCAATGTGACGCTCGAGAAGAGTGTCCACGCCACCCCGATGCATACACAGTGAGTTGTAGGTTCACTGATGTCGAGTCGACGCTGATGCGATGCTCGACCCACCCATCAAATGGCCACCGCTGATCAAGTTCGACTCGTAGAGTTGCGCTTGTTGGTGAGGTGGCAACAACTTGCCATGCGGCGTCATGCACAAGACCATGAATCGCATGCGGAGCAGAGTTGATAGGCAACTGCACACTTGTGCCTTGATGCTTAAAAAGTCCATTGCGCGTGCGGCCTGCCCATGGAGCCATCGGGTAACAACCCCATGAAAAAGAGTCATCATTCGTGCGCTGTACCAAGAGCTCTGTTTTGCCAAACCGAAGGCTCGACAGACGTGATCCATGTTCGACATCAACTTCGACTTCAACATTGCCAGACGAAAGCGTGATCACGTTGTTGCTGGTCATGCTTGAGGTGTGCGCCGACCAACAATCAGTAGGGCAAGAAGAGAAGCAATCATGAGCAAAATAATGGGCATGTCGCCAATGTATGAATAGATTGTGCGACCCGAACGAAGCTGCACTTCTCGGATAATGACATGTTGTTCGCTCACGCCTGTGCGATCAAAAACTTGACCACTTGGTGAAACAAATGCAGAGAAGCCTGTTGGCGAAACTTGTACGAGCCAGCGACCGGTTTCTAATGCGCGCAAGCGAGATGACGCAATCTGTTGAGTTTGCAATATCGTGCCTGTGTAGCTCGAGCCATTGGTTGGGTTCACCAACAACGTTGCACCACGCTCGATGCCTTCGTTGGCGCGTCCTGCGAAGAAGACTTCCCACGAAATAACAACTGCAATGGTGGTGTCTGCAGCGCGCAATATTGCTGTGTCATGGCCCGCCATGGCATCACGAGGAATTCTGTCTACTGGCGCACCAACCGCTTCAAGCAAACCACGCATCGGTACAAACTCACCAAAGGGCACTCGTCGCACTTTGTCGTAGCGATCGCCGAGCGATCCATCAGTATTCACGACGACTTGAGCGTTGGTGAAGTATCTATTGTCAAGATCTTCGGTGATGCCGACAAGAAATGGTGCGTTGAGTCGGGCTGCTTCGGCTGCAACTTCGGCGCGCTCGACACTTGACGAAAAACTGCTCACGTCAATGACGTTTTCAGGCCAGATGACCAAGTCCAATTTCTTGTCGGATGCAGTGGAGACACCAGAAATCGTTCGGGTTGCATCGAGATGTCGAGTCACTACATCGCGACTGTTGGTGTTGATTGCCAATGTTCCTTGTGGGCCGCCACCCTGCACCGCAGCAATATTGAGTGAGCGACCAATGTCGTGTCCATGCGGAGCAATCGAACCCGCAATGGGCAAAACGGCGAGGACAACAAATGCGATGAGCAGTACATGCACAGTGCGTTGTGGCATTTTGGTGTCACGAAGGTTTGCAAGCAAAAAGCCAACCTGAAACACCACATACGTGAGGAGTAGCGGCCCACCAACTCGCACGATGGGTGCGATTGGTGATGCAGCTTGAGAGATAGCAAGTGTTGCAAGTGGTACGCCACCAAACGGAAATGAAAATCTCAACGCTTCGGCAAGTGTGTGCGCAAGTGGGCCAACTATTGCTCGCTGTTTATGTTGATCTGTGACAGCACCAGTAATCATCGCTGCGATGCCGTGAAGTGCCGAAAACAGTAATGCGGCAATCACGTATCCCGGAGCAGTAAGAAACCACATCCAAGCCATGCCCGGGGCCAGCCAGGCAAGTGCAAACAGGGTGCCAAACATGAATCGAGCTCGATTGCTGTTTGGTCTGCACGTCGCAAAAAGTGCGACGCCTACATATGCGAGTGGCCACCAACCCCATGGTGGGAGGCTGAATGCAACAAGCAATCCCGCAATAATTGCGACAAGGTTTTGTTTTTTCATGAGACGAAAGATGCGATTGCGCGAGACGCCGCACGTTGTCCGTCATTGATGCATGCAGGAATGCCGATACCTCGGTAACTTGCACCAGCCAACACAACGCCTGGTGATGACTCGTTTAATTGATTGTCGAGTGACTCAACTCTGCTTGCATGCCCTGGTCGATACTGAGGGAACGATTCGATCCATCTCGTGAAACGCATGTTGGTAGGAGTTGCATCAAAACCCAGATGCAAACGCAAATCGCGTAGCGCAACTTCAAGCAAAGACTTGTCGTCAAGGTTATGCATCGGAGCGCCATCACGCCCAAGCGAAACACGCAAGATCATGTCTTCGCTAGCAGTTTTCCAATGAGCCCATTTGTTGGAGCCAAATGAAACTGCTGTAACGCCAGTTTGTACTGGTTTGGGAACAAGATAGCCAGTGCCAGTGAGATGCTGTGGCCACTGAGAGCGTGAAATCGTCAGTGCAATCATGATTACAGATGCATGTTCGAACTGCTGAAGTTGCGCGGAGGTTTCGTTGTTGAGTTGTTTAACGAGTGCTGCAGTGTGCCGGGCAGGACTCGCCAAAATAACTGCATCTGCTTGCAATGATTCGGTTTCGAGATGTACTACATACGACCGACCCTGTGGCTCGATGCTGCGCACCGGAGAAGAAAGAATCACGCGCGCACCATCTTCAACTATTCGGTCGCACACTGCTCGAGTGAGTGTGCTCATGCCTGTAATTGGCGTCGCGAATACTGGTCCGCCACTCGTTCGTTTTTGCATTGCGCTGCCAGCTGCACGCATCAGGCTCGTTGGCTGTGCCAAGAGCTCGGCTACTTGAGGCATGCCTTGCACGCTGAAATTGTCGGTGTCAGTGGCATAGATACTTCCAACAAGCGGGTCGACAAGACGCTCAAGTACTTCATTGCCGCAACGACTTCGAATTGCGGCGCCCAAGGAATCGGTAGAACGACCTACCGCGCGGGGGAGAAACGGTTCAAGTGATGCACGCAATTTGCCGGACGTCGTAAGTAGCTGCGTGTTCCAAATTGCCTTGCGCGAACCGGGCACTCCAAGCATGGTGCCAGATGGAATTGCGTGCATGCTGTTGTTCCAGATGTAGGCATGATTGGCGGCGGGTGAAGTGAGGCGATGATCGAGACCGACTGCCGCACAGAGTTTCATTGCTGATGGAGTGCGAGTCAAAAATGCATCAGCCGATTCGTCAACCGAGTCGAGCCCCGCAAATGGAGAAGCTTGGATAATGCCGCCAACGCGGTCGGCGGCATCAATGATGGTGACGCGAGGCGGATGGGGCTGCTGCAGTAATTGGTGGGCGGCTGCAAGACCAGTTATGCCTGCACCAACAATAACGACGTGCCGATCGCTGAAGTTTTCAGCAACGGTCGCGTCGTTGATTGACATATCAAATCGACTTTACGATGCGCTCAACACGCGTTGCGCAAGTGCGCTCATCACTGTTGAATCATCATTGACACAAGCAGTGCGACTGAAGCGCAGTCCAAGCTTGTCTGCATGTCGTGCTGCTTCTATGTCGAGGTCGTACAAGACTTCTAAGTGATCCGCCACAAATCCAACTGCGCTGACCAACACGCCATCAGCACTGTGCTGTGCAGCAATATCGTCGATGGCAATCAAAATATCTGGACCGATCCACGGCTCTGGCGTTCTCCCGGCAGATTGCCAAGCAATGTCCCAATCCGAATGTTCAACAAGACCAAGTTGTTTGGCAACAGCGGTTGCTGTTGCGTGCAGCTCTGTTGGGTACGGGTCGCCTCCATCGATAATGCGCTGTGGCAGGGAGTGTGCGGTGAATAGCACGCGAGTGCGTGTTGGCATTGCAGCCAGCTTTTGTTTCATGTCGGCGGCAATGAAGTCGACAAAAGCGGGCTCGATGGCCCACGAATTGATGCCGACTACTTCTATTCCGTGTGGCTTTGCTGCCTCGGCGGCACGGCCAACATATTGTCCAATTGAGTAGGAAGAAAAGTGGGGTGCAAGCACGAGCGCAACGATTTTGGTGAAACCCTGTTGTGCCAAATCGTCCACTGCTGTTTCGATCATTGGTGCAGCATGTTTAAGACCCAATTGCACATGAAATTGGCCGGGTTGTAGAGCATCTAACGCACGTTGCAACGCATCTCGCTGCGCTTCGGTTCGTGCAGCCAGTGGAGAGATGCCACCAATTGCGTCGTAGCGAGCCACCAAGTCAGCAAGTTGTTCTTCGGTTGGTGCGCGGCCACGGCGAATGTCTGTGTAATACGGAAGTATCTCTTGAGTACTTCGCGGAGTGCCGTAAGCCATCAATAAAACGGCAGTGCGGTTCATGAGTTAGTCCTTTCATGGACATGTTGTACTACTGCTGCCAACACATCTGGATTTACGCCGGGAGTTACACCATGACCGAGATTAAAAATGTGACCGGGGTGATTGGCATTGTCGGCGAGAACTGCGTCGGCACCAGCTAGTGCAGTTTTGACATCGCTCTGTACAAGTGACGGATCAAGGTTTCCCTGGACAATGGTGTCTTTGCCAAGACGCATTCGAGCATCGGAGATTGACGTGCGCCAATCGAGTCCAATCACTGTCGATCCAGCAGAGTGCATAAATTCGAGCAGGTGATCGCAACCAACACCAAAGTGAATTGATGGTGCGTGAGGATGAGAGTTTTTTAACTCACTAATTACATGTGCCGAGTGCGGCAAGACTGAATTGCGGTATTGATCTTGTGTCAGATTTCCTGCCCACGAATCAAAGAGCTGGTAAGCACTCGCGCCGGCATCGAGCTGGCTACGGAGAGACGCAATCGCATGTTGAGCAAGTCGCTGCATCAAGTCGTGCCACAACTGTGGCTCGGTTGTCATCATCTGTTTCGTGATGAGGTGGTCGCGGCTCGGTTTGCCTTCAACCAAGTAACTGCCAACAGTAAATGGCGCGCCTGCAAATGCAAGTAGCGGAACTTTGAGCTCGCTCGCCAGCATGCGAACGGTTTCGAGCACATATGGTGTGTCGGTTTCTGGTTCAAATTCACGCAGTCGCTGCAAGTCGGCATGAACGCGAAATGGTTGTTCGGCAACTGGTCCTGTACCTGGTGCAACATCAATTCCGAATCCAACTGCATGAGCAGGCACGACGATGTCGCTGTACAACACAGCCGCGTCGACTCCGTAGCGCGTTACTGGTTGCAACGTAATGTCGGCGGCAAGTCGGGGTTGTTTGATGGCATCCAAGATGCTGCCTTCGCCACGAATTGCTCGATACTCTGGCAAACTTCTGCCCGCTTGACGCATGAACCATACGGGCGTGTGTGCAATTCGCTTGCCCGAAGCAGCTGCAAGAAATGGACTGAGTGCCGTGTCTTGCGCTGCAGGGCTCATGCCAAGAAACGCTATCGCCAGCGTTATTGGTGTCGACGAATTGAGCGTCGTTTGTGTGCAACGTCACGCTTCAGCAATGCCTCAAGTTTCGCCACTCTGGTGCCAGCAGGCGGATGAGTCGAAGTTGAAAGCATCGGTCGAAGTCTCATGCCTTTTTGATTTTGCTGTTTGTCTACGTTGCGCAGTGCACTCAAAAGTTCATGTCCAAAACCCATTTGAGCAGCGCGAGCATCTGCGCGATATTCGGATGCTCGACCAATGCGATTATTGAGTACCTGTGCTGCACTGAAACCAGAAAGTAAAAGAAATGAAATTGCGGTGAGCAACGTTGTAAGTGCATGCACAAAATAACCCACAACTACATAGCGTTCGGCATAATTTGAAGTCACGCGCTGTGCGTAATCACGAATCCAAATACCGAGGCGAGCAAGGCCAATTATTGGAAGGCTCATCCACTGCGAAATAGTCAGGGCTACGGTGTGGCCGCCCATGTGGTGACTGAGCTCGTGAGCGAGAACTCCAGTGAGTTGATCTTGCTGCAAGTGATCAATCGCATAGGAAGAAACGACGAGTAAATGCCCGCCGCACGCAAAAGCATTGGTTTCATCGCTGTCAACAACGGCCAACACAAATCGATTTGATGAAAAATGATTTGCCTGCGAAACGATGTTCCATGCTGGCTGCAATGAAAGCAGTTCGTGCGATGTTGGTGGTCTGGCACCGAGCATTCTGGCAAAAACAATTCGTTGCACTGGTCGAGAAAAAAGAACTACTCCAAAAAGCATGACCATGCTGGAAAAAAAGTAATACGAAACTTCAGATAACAAGTTCAGTGGCAACCAGATCAATCCGATTGCAATGAGCCATACCGGGAGCAGTGCCACGAGTGGTGCTATCGCAGCAATTGCCGATGTGTCGAGACGTCGGCGCGATTGATCCACCAATTCAGTCAAGCAGACATTGGTGTAAACGAGTGAACAGCACCATGAAGTGTGGAGTTGGAGGTGAAGTTAGAATAGGGCGATGGGCGCACAAGTACAACCAGGAGCTGAGGCGTGGTCGCACAACGGAACGCTGACGAGCGGCGTGTTAGTGATTCATGGCTTTACCGGCAATCCTTCATCTGTGCGTGAACTTGCAGAGCGGTTTGCGGCTGAGGGTTTCCATGTAGAAGTGCCGCGTTTGTCTGGACATGGAACCGTCATTGAGGAAATGATGCCTACTCGCTGGTCTGACTGGAGTGCAGACGTGGAGTCTGCATACAAAGTGCTCGCGTCACGTTGTCAGCGAATTATTGTCGCGGGGCAGTCGATGGGTGGAGCATTGACATTGTGGTTGGCAGCACGTCATCCTGAAATCGCCGGAATTGTTTGTATCAACCCAGTCGCCCAGGGACGAACCGCCGAAGAGATTGCATTCTTTGAGGCAATTCTTGAGTCAGGAGAAGAGGCGCTTCCGGGTGTCGGTAGTGATATTGCAGATGCAAAAGTTGTAGAAAATGCGTATGCCGGTACTCCGTTGCGAGCCGCTTATTCCATGTATGTAGACGGCGCGGCACCTCTTGCTGAGCACTACCCAAACATGGTGATGCCGATGTTGCTCATTAACTCGGTGCAAGATCACGTTGTCGAACCGACTCAAAGCGACTTCTTGGTTGCGCACTACGCAGGCAAAGTGGAGCGAGTAATGCTGGAGAAGAGTTTTCATGTTGCAACGCAAGATGTTGAAAAAGAAACTGTGATGTCTCGATCAGTCGATTTTGCAAAGCAGATCTTGAGCGCGTGAACTTTCTTGCGGGCATTCCAAGCCCAAGCAGTGGGTCATTGCATCTCGGTCCACTCAAACTCAACGCATATGGGGCGATGATCGCACTTGGTGTGATGGCCGCGGTGTGGCTTGCCGGTCGTCGCATGGAGAAGCGCGCAATCGGAACGCGTGATGACATGGGCTCAATTGCAATGATCGCTGTACCCGCTGGCATTGTTGGTGCTCGGCTGTATCACGTTGTCACTGACTGGCAACGATTTGAAAACAATCTCGGCGGCATCGTGCAAGTGTGGAAGGGCGGTCTTGGCATTTGGGGCGGTATTGCATTAGGCACTGTTGCAGGAGTGTGGTTTGCAAAGCGCAAAGGAATCTCGATTGGTTTACTGCTCACTTGTGTTGCGCCAGCTCTGCCACTTGCCCAAGCAATTGGTCGTTGGGGAAACTGGTTCAATCAAGAACTCTTTGGTCGTCCCACCACACTGCCTTGGGCACTTGAAGTTTCCGCATCAACAGCGAAGGCTGCGGGTTATGCGGCTGGAACCACTTTTCATCCGACATTTTTATATGAATCGTTAGCTTGCGGCGCTTTGTGTTTGGCACTTATTGTTCTCGACAAAAAAGTGCCGATGCGACCAGGCAGATTGTTTTGTTTTTATACAGCCGGTTACACCTTGTTTCGTTTTTTCATTGAAGGAATTCGCATCGATGAAGCACACCACGTAGGCGGCCTGCGCCTCAATCAGTGGGTGTCACTTGTTGTGTTCGGTGTGTCAGTGTCGTTGATTATCGCAATGCGGCAGCAAGATCTTCAGGAATCATCGGATTGAAGTATTCCCCAGTCGATACCTCGGCTGCTGCGATATAACGCATTACTCCGTTGCCGCGCCATGGAGAAACGATTTCAAAATTGAGCCATGCATCGGCGTGTTTTGTTTCGTTGGTTGTTGGTCGCTGATTGAGCCACAACATATACGGCACACGCGCACCGAAAAGTGCATCAATTCGAGTAAGCGCATCTACCAACATCGCTGCACATGCATCGCGTTGTTGAGAACTGAGTTCGCTCAAGCTTCCAATTTGAATCGAAGGAGCAATTTCCAGTGCTACTGGGTACACAGATGCGAACGGCACCGAAGTGCGCCAGCCATCGTGTTCGCGTACTAGCCGCTCTTGCGATTGATCAGGTCTCCAACCGTTACTGAGTCGGGCACTCGTGCGCGCTGGAATATGGTCAAACGCATAAATCTGTCCATGCGGGTGATCGATCGTTGCGCCAACTTCGCGTCCGCGATTTTCAAAAATCAAGACATGATCAACATCTGCACGTGCGCCAAGTTCGGTTGTTCGTTGCGCCCACAAGTCGATCACATTTCTCACTCCGGCTACACCGAGTCCAGCGAATGATTGATCATGATCCGGGGAATACAACACGATCTCGCAGCGATCATTTGGCATCGGCGGCCATCGGTTTGCAAAATGGTGTGTTTCGTAAGGTTGTGGTGCTTCTAATCCACCCACACAAAATGGGCAATCGGTAACGGGCAAATTAGGGCGATTTTGTCGCGAACCAACTACGTGCACAACAGTCCCCGTGCTGGGATCAATGCGTTCATTACCCGAGCCAGCACGAGTGGGGTTGTGTTGAGTAGCCATGGATCTGCAACTGACGGTACCGTGCGCAGTGGTGTCTACTCAAGCAACGCATCCAACCCTGAAGCACATCGGTGATTCTCGCCAGTCGGTGGTGTGCGACGTCTCGGGTGGTGTGCCGACAATTGTTTATTGGGGTGCAGCGCTGAACGCAGCCTCACTGGCCAATCTTGATGCAATCGGCGAAGCAACTGCGCGGCCCAAAATGCCAGGCGTAACTGATGCAATTAATGCGATCACAATGGTGCCTAGTCATGGCGATGGTGCAACAATGCGGCCAGGTATTGGAGGGCATCGTCCGGGCGGTCGTCATTGGGCTCCAAGGTTTTCTTTTGTGAATTGTGAAGTCGTTGGTCAGCAACTGATTTCGATTGCGCGAGATGATATTGCACAACTTGAACTTGAAACAAAAGTTGAGTGCAGTTCATGGGGAACGCTTCACGCCAATGCAATGCTTCGCAATATTGGCGCATCTCGATATTTGCTGACCAATCTGACAATCACATTGCCCGTCGTAGAGAGTGCAACGCAGCTGCTCACATTGAGTGGTCGATGGGCGCGTGAAGCACAGGTACATCGACGCGATTTTGTGGATGGTGCGTGGACTGCAGAAAATCGCACAGGACGCACTTCGCATGAACACTTGCCATTGATCTTTGCGACAGAGCGTGCTGCAGATGAATGGAATGGACAAGTGTGGGGAGCGCATCTTGCATGGAGCGGCAACTCGGTGTTGCTCGCCGAAGTTTTGCCAGACGGCAGAAAATATATGCAGCTGGGCGAACTCTTACATGCGGGTGAGTTGTGTCTCGAACCAGGTGAGTCCTATTCAACTCCCGAGGTGATTGGCGTGTGGTCGGGCAATGGCCTCAATGCAGCAACTCAGGCGTTGCATCGCAATGTGCGTTCGCGCTCTCACCATCCAACTGTCTTGCGGCCTCGAAAAGTGATGCTCAATACATGGGAGGCCGTGTACTTCGATCACGATCTCTCGCGGTTGTGTGCGCTTGCAGATGCGGCGGCGAATGTCGGTGTTGAACGCTTTGTGTTGGACGATGGTTGGTTTGGCTCACGACGCAATGACAAGTCTGGTCTTGGTGATTGGTTTGTTTCTCCTGACGTTTATCCGGATGGACTTACCCCGTTGATTTCGCATGTGCGCAAACTTGGAATGGATTTCGGAATTTGGGTAGAACCCGAGATGGTTAATCCCGACTCCGATCTCTTTCGTGCGCACCCAGAGTGGGTGTTGACCGCATCTGGTTACGAGCCCGTGTTAGCGCGCAACCAATTGGTGCTCAACCTTGCACACCCAGATGCGTACGCACATATATATAGGCAGCTAGATGTGCTGCTTGCAGAAAATGAGATTGCATATGTGAAGTGGGACATGAACCGCGCGCATGTGCATGCTTCCGGAAGCGATGGGGCAGCAGGTACGCACAATCAAACTCGCGCGGTGTATCAACTGATTGATCAACTGCGTGTAGCGCACCCAAATGTTGAAATTGA
>CAINTF010000177.1 GCA_903853285.1 uncultured Acidimicrobium sp.
CGTGTCGCGTCAAAACTTCCATCCAAATGACGTGCTCGCGCAAGACACCAGTTGCGAATATTGGCAGCCGGAGTTCGCTGTGCGACTAGGCGCAGTGCGCTTGCAAGAAGTTGTTTGTCGGTATCGCTTGGGTCGGTGCTGTATGCCAGCCACGAAGCAAGTTCGATCGCAAAACGAATGTCGTCTTGATCTATCGCCTGGCGAGCTTGCGTACGCACAGTTTCTTTGCCACCGAAGCCATTGATCATTCGATCAGCGTGGTCTTGTGTCGAAAGCGGAAAGAGGTTTGCTTCATGACCATCAAAGAAACCAAAAATTCCGCTTCGAATCTGACGGACATGATGTTCAGCTACGCCATACAACTCTGACGTGAGGTAGTCGTCATCACATTGTTCTGGCAGACGAATGTTCGCAGCCAAGTCGGCGCTCGACATACCGCGGTTTGTGTGGCGCACTGTTTGGTCCCAGAGGAATTGAATTGAGTCTCGATACTTCGTGACTCGGTCTTTGATTGCGGCAGCCCCACTGATTGGAGGACCGTGTGCACCAGCGAGGTGCTCGGAGTGCAAGTTAAGAAGATGATCAAGGCCGCGCAACATCACCTGCGGGTCTCGATATTCTTCGCCGCGAATTGCAAAAATATTAAACAGCACTGGCCAGACCAAGTTGTTGACGCAAAGATTCTTCGATTCAAACCAGTATGTAACCGAATCGTCCGCATCGGATGGTGCTGGTGTTACTTGAACGTCGAGACCCGCAACACGAATAGTGCATGAAGAATTAAATGTATGTTCCGGTGCGATGAAACCGTAGGTATGAGGGGCATGCGCAGGATCACGATAAAACTGACCAAGACCAACATTGACGACTCCGTCTGCGCCATCGACTGGCAGTGTGACCGCAAATTGTTCGACGAGTCCGCGACCATATGCGGGGGCAATTTCGGAAGTTGTGCGCAGTCGGTTGAATGCGATCTTCTCGTGTCCCCAGATTGGAATCTTCGCCGTTGGATCTTCTTCGAATACGGCTCGTGTGCCACCAACATAATGAAAGTGCGTGTACAGCACCGCAACAATTGGTCGCGTTGTCACGGCACGCAACTCTTTGATGGCCGCACGCATTTCCTCAATAGATTCACCGGTGTCAATTGCAATGATCCCGTCTGGCGCTTCTACAAAAGTTTGGTTGGATAAACCATTGCCAACGAGACACCACACGCCTGGGCTTATGGTGTAAAACTTTCGCTCAAGCCTTTGCGACTGAGCAATGTGGTCGCGGTGAGCGATTTGACCAGTTGCAAGCGTGACGCTGAGGGCACCATCCGGCTCAAAGCTGCGGCTGGGTTTTTTATGCGACGAAGTCATCCCCGCAACAGTAACTACTTGTAGTGGCCAAGTACCTGTGCGGGGTCGGTCGAAACCGTGTCTGGCCAATTGGAATACCAAATATCGGCAGCAGAGGTGCCCACATGCAGCGGCGGACGGTCGAAGCCTGAGATCGGTTCGAGCAGGGGTTCGACGACTACATCCCATCGAGGTTTGGAGAAATAGGGAAATGATTGGCGAGGTTTGCCAGAACGATTGAACACCCGGTGGGGCGTTGAGAGCAAGCGACCTCCGCTCCATAGCTCGAGCATGTCGCCAACGTTCAGCACCATTCCATTTGGTGGGCAATCTGCAGATAACCACTCATCGTTGCGATTGCGGACTTCGAGACCACCGATTGGGTCGTGGGCGAGCAGTGTGAGCAAGTTGAAATCTTTATGTGGGTGAATGCCCCACGAATCTGACTGCGGAGGCATCGGCGGATAGTTGAGCAGCGTCATATTGGTAAGTGGGTCAGACATATACGAGAGCAAGATATTTTGATCAACACCCATTCTGTTGCACAGTGCGATGATGAGGCGTTCGCTCACTTCGGTCAATGCGTTCCAATACGCCATGATCGGAGTCCGCACATCTGTAGGAATATTTGGCCACTTGTTTTGCCCATAGAGCGAACAGTCTGCAATTACGGGGTTGCTTGGATCTGTTTCGTTGTGCAACTTCCACGCCTCATACTGATCGGCTGTACCTTTGCCCGAGTTGGGTGTGAAATATCCGAGTGGCACAAATCCTCGGTAATTGCCTTTGACAACCATGTCTTGCATCAAGATTTCTCGCGGCGTATCAAAAAC
>CAINTF010000178.1 GCA_903853285.1 uncultured Acidimicrobium sp.
AATTTTTTTTTTTTTTTATTTCAAATATTTTTCTTTTAAACTAAATTTATAATTATAATTTCTGCATAATACTGCTTTTTTATTTTTTACAAATTAATATTAATGTATCCCAATTAAATTTCACTTTAACCGGAAGAAAATAATGTACAGTATACAATATTTGTGTTCAAATTTCAAAAACTCGATGCAAAACCGTTCAATGCTTGCAATTTGTCTGCAGACCTAGTCAAATATATGACGTAGCGGTAATCCGAAACCGAGAAAGCAAGGTAAGCAATGACAAAAGCAGAGCTCATAGATGCAGTGTCAGAAAAAGCAGGAGTCTCCAAGGCGGAAGCCGAGAAGACAATCGGAGCTTTTTTTGAACTGGTCGTAGCCTCAGCAATTAAGGGTGAGAAAGTTGCATGGCCGGGCTTTGGCTCGTTCAGCACTTCGAGCCGCAAGGCGAGAGTTGGCCGTAACCCACAAACGGGTGCACCGGTTCAAGTTCCAGCCAGTACAGCAATGAAGTTCACTTCAAGCTCAACGCTGAAGAGTGAATTGAATCCAAACCGTAAAAAGTAATACCTAACCAAGGAGAAAATCATGGCAGCAAAGCGCAAAAAGGCAGCAAAAAAAGTAGCTAAGAAGGCACCAGCAAAGCGCAAGAAGGCAAAAAAGGCCGCTAAGAAGGCCCCAGCCAAGCGCAAGAAGGCAAAAAAGGCCGCTAAGAAGAAATAAGGCCTTAGCCAATAAACAAATCGGTTCGGAGAACTGTGAGACCGGAGGGCTTTGGCCCTCCGGTCTTTTTTTATGTCAAAAAAGAGTGATGTTGTGTTGCTCAAGCCACTGAGTTGGCAGTGCAAGTAAGTCATCCGGTGTGTCGATGTCGAGTGCGAGCTCGTCATCATCGATGATCTGAAGTTGTAGTCCTAGTTTGTTTGCCTCGGCCTTGTGAGCCTCAAAGCTGTTTGCACCGTAGTGGCACTCGAACCCCACACCTGAAGGGATGACCAATACGTTGGTTCCGTCGCGGTGCCGATCGGGCACAATCGAAACTGTGTTACTTGCAGCAGTTGCATCGAGTAAATCGCGAAGTCTGTGAGGCAGTGGCAAGTCGCTATGAACGATCATCACTCTGTCAAAATTATGAGCTGCCGCAATGCCCGCCTGAACTGCAGAGTTCAATCCAGGTTCTGGCTGGCGCACTGCAGTTGCCCCATGCGACTCTGCCCACTGCGAAACTTCGGGATTGTCGCAAACAACAAAGATGGCCGTGGGTCTTACTGACTCGATCACTCCGAGAGCAGTGGTGCGGGCGAGATGTTTGCGCTGATCTGCGTTGAGCACGCTTGAGAGTCGATCTTTAGCTTGCTCGAAGGCTTTAATGGGAACGATGACAGCAATGGGGGACGCGGATTGCGCGGACGAATTGGACGAATCGACCATTTTCGTAGCCTATTGGTGACAGTGTCGATGTAGCTGTGCTCGCCTAACCTTGGCGACTGTGACGACTCGAGTGTGTGTGGTGGGTGCTGGATCATGGGGCACCACAATCGCCACATTGGTGTCACAAAACGCCGCGACGACGCTCTGGACAAGGCGCTTGGAACTGGCAGAAGAAATCAATAGCCAACACACCAACCGCGTCTATCTCGGTGACTACGTGTTACCCGCTGAGCTTGGGGCATCGGTAAATCTCGAGCAATTAGTTAGTGATGCAGACGTAATTGCGATGGCCGTGCCCTCGCAGGGTTTTCGCCACGTGGCACAGCAGGTTGCGAAGTTTGTGGCAACTGATGTGCCAATTATGAGTTTGTCTAAGGGTTTGGAGAGCGAGACACTGTTGCGGATGAGCGAAGTGCTGGCAGCCGAGTTACCAAAGAACCCGCGAGCAGTACTCAGTGGGCCGAATCTTGCCCACGAAATATTGCAAGGTCAGCCTGCCGCAAGTGTTGTTGCGTGCGCAGACGATGTTGTTGCATTGAAGTTGCAGGAATTGTTTTCTCGTCCAACATTTCGTTTGTACACCAATCGAGATGTAGTTGGTTGCGAAGTTGGAGGAGTGGTGAAAAACGTAATTGCGATTGCGGCAGGAATTTCGCAAGGATTTGGCTTTGGTGACAACGCAAAAGCAACTCTCATCACCCGTGGTTTGGCAGAGATGTCGCGGCTTGGCGTTGCACTTGGTGCGCAGCCGGTTACTTTTTCTGGACTCGCAGGGATGGGCGACATCATGGCTACGTGCGCATCAATGCAGAGTCGCAATACTCAAGTGGGCGTGCGGCTGGGTAAAGGTGAGTCCATCGCAACTATTGTGGGCTCAATGAACATGGTGGCCGAGGGAGTAAAAAGCTCCTCTGCCGTTGTCAAGCTTGCGCGACAGCATGGTATTGAGATGCCAATTGCAGAGCAGGTTGCTCTTGTGTGCGAGGGTGCAAAAAGCGCAGAAGAATCGTTGCGCGATTTACTGTCGCGATCAAGTAGGTCTGAATAATGTCCAATTCACAAGGTGTTATCTCGTCAATTTCATTGAGTGCACGCGTTCGTCCTGCTGCCCATGTGTTGGGAATAAGGGCTGGCGGATGGAACGCAATTGTCAATGAACGAGGTTCTGTACGACTGAATGATGGATCGCAAGTTCTTGACTGGCACATTGCTGCCGATGATCGCTGGCACGATCCATCTACCGAGCCAAGCGTGCGACAAACACGGCGTGCCGGAGTGCCGGTTGTTGAAACACGACTACGAATACCTGGTGGAGATGCAATTCAGCGCGTATACGCCGTTGCAGATGCTGGTGGGCTAGTAGTGATCGAGATTACGAACGAGTCGACATTGCCGATTGCGGTTGCGTTTACGCGACCAGATCTCATTTCGTCGCGTACGCCAAGCCCGCGTGGCGCACAGGGCATCGAGTTGCCAACTGGCAGCGTGGTGTTTCCTGTTGCGCACGGCAGCACATTGCGTGTTGCATTGCGAGCGCCTAACAATGATGTTGCAAATGTTGATGTGGAACGTTTGCCATCATTCGAACAGTTGCAGAAGGGTTGGCTCAAGTCAGTTGAGCAAGCCGGGTATGTGATCGTTCCCGAAGGCGCAGTTGCCCCGCTTGTCGCGCGTCTGCGAAGTGATGCATTGATCTTGAGTGGACACGAAATTGAAGACTGGGCGACTGGTGCAGGTGGAGATTGTGCAAATGATCCGGTTGCATACATCTTGACGCTTCAGGAATTGCTGCGAATGGGCGAGAAATTGACTGGTGATTCGGCACAGATTCGTGTTGATCACGTTGCGCGTCTTGCACAATCTGTGGAAACCCTGTTGAAAGAGAATAGGAAATCTTCAATACTGCCGTGGGATGTTGAGCGTGCTTTGTTCGCTGCCCAATTTGTATTTTCACGCATGGGTGAGAATCGTGCTGCCGACGATGTGTCGGCTGCCCAATTGCGCATGAGTAGTGCTGCAGAACCGCCGAACGTCATGCCGGCCGACATTCGCGCAATTGCGTGGGTAGAAGAAAAAATGGTCGCAGTGCAGCGTGATGGATCGGTGCAGGTTTTTGGTCGTGGTATTCCGCGATTGTGGCTTGGAGCAAATTTGGAGTGTCATCGTGTCGCTGCGGGTCCGCTGCATACCGTGAGCTTTGGTATTCGCTGGCACGGCGAAAAGCCTGCGCTGCTGTGGGAAGTTTCTGGACCAGCAGGAGTCAAACTCGATGCGGGCATCTGCGACCCAACGTGGAGCACTGTCGAATCGACAGGAGAGACACTGCTTCTAGGCTTTGCAGTATGAGCAATACCAGTAATTCACCAAGCCTCTCGCCGTTACGTCTCACCGAGTGGACCTCGTGTGGTGGATGCGCAGCCAAATGGGGTGCATCATTGCTTGCCGACTTGGTGAGCGACTTTCCAGCGTCACTTGATCCTGCGCTACTTGTCGGCCTTGCTCCTTTTGACGACGCAGCCGTTTACCAAGTGACCGATGATGTGGCCTTGGTGAGCACAACTGATTTTTTCCCACCGCTCGTTGACGACCCAAGCGATTTTGGAGCGATCGCCGCAGCCAATGCGTGCAGCGATGTGTTTGCAATGGGCGGCCGCGTAGTGATGGCTGTCAATATCGCGGCGTTTCCAGAGCACTTTCCTCCAACTGCTATCGCTCAAATATTTGCAGCAGCTGCATTGGTGGTCGCAGAAGCTGGCGGAAGCATTGCGGGTGGTCACACCATTCGCAATCCAGAACCGATTTTCGGTCTTGCAGTGCAAGGTGTTGTGAACCCGCAACGTATTTTCCGTAAGAGTGGCGCCAAAGTCGAAGATATTGCAGTGATGTCGAAGCCACTTGGTACTGGTCTTGCACTTGCGGGTGGATCTGAAGCGGACAAAGCTGCAGCTATCGCGGGGATGCGCACATTGAATCGTGTGGCGTCTGAGCAACTGCAAAGTTTTGGCGCAGGTGTGCACGCGGTAACCGATGTGACGGGCTACGGACTCGCTGGCCACGGCTGGGAGATGGCAGAACGAAGTGCAGTAGCCCTAGTGATTGAAGCAAGTGCATTACAGGCGTATCCGGGTGCGAGAGAAGCAGCGGAACGCGGTGTGCGCACCGGCGGAGATCCACGTAACCGTGACTATGTAGAGGGAAATTTTGTTGATATTGCTGACAATGCCGCAGCGGCTGCATTGTGTTTTGACCCACAAACTTCGGGTGGATTGCTCGCTGCAGTAGATGCACCAACTGCCGCAGCGTTGCTGCAAAGCGGAGCTTG
>CAINTF010000179.1 GCA_903853285.1 uncultured Acidimicrobium sp.
AGTCAGTTTCACGCATCTCATTGGTTACGCAGTTGTTCGTGCCATCGCCGATGCTGTGCCAAACATGAAAAATTCGTACGCCACCGATACCGATGGCAAAGCACAATTGCAAAAACGTTCACACGTCAATATTGGTTTAGCGGTTGATGTCGACAAGGGCAATGGTCAGCGCTCATTAGTTGTGCCAGTACTTCGCCATGCCGACACGCTCGACTTTGCTGGCTTCTTGTTTGCATATGACGACATCATTCGCAAAGTTCGAGCAAACAAACTGACGGCCGATGATTACGCAGGAGCAAACGTCAGTCTTACTAACCCAGGAACGATTGGCACTGTGCAGTCAGTGCCACGACTCATGCCCGGTCAAGGCGTCATCGTTGGTGTTGGTTCAATTGATTATCCAGCAGAGTTTCAGGGTTCTGATGAACGCACCATCGTGCGACTTGGTATTTCAAAAGTTGTCACCATTACGAGCACGTACGACCATCGCATCATCCAAGGCGCCGAGAGTGGCATGTTCCTTAAATACGTACACGAGTTGCTGATTGGTGAGCACGATTTTTATGCCGATGTGTTCCGCAGCCTTGGTGTTCCGTATCAATCTGTTGCTTGGCATCAAGACTCACATCTCATTGATAGTGAAGATGCGATGCTCGACAAGCAAATGCAGGTTGCGACTCTTATTCGAGTGCACCGAGTACGCGGCCACCTGATTGCCGATCTAGACCCACTTCGTTGGCAAGAGCCGGTGATGCCACGGGAACTCGACCCAGCAACGTATGGTCTGACTATTTGGGACTTGGATCGTGAATTTTTGACAGGTGGCGTTGGTGGCGTACGCAAGTCGACACTTGGCGATTTGTTGGGTGTGCTGCGTGATGCATATTGCAGAACTATTGGTGTTGAATACATGCATATTCAGAACACTGAAGAGCAACATTGGATTCAGGAGCGAATGGAAGGCGAAATTCGCGGTCACACCAAGGTTGACAAGCGCAGAGTCCTTGAACGCTTAAACGCCGCGGAGTCGCTCGAGCGATTTTTGGCAACCAAATACGTGGGTGCCAAGCGGTTTGGTTTGGAAGGTGCAGAATCTGCGATTCCAATTCTTGACGCAATTTTGTCCGGTGCCGCTGACGCAAAACTCGATGGGGCAGTGCTCGGCATGATGCATCGCGGCCGCCTCAATGTGTTGACCAATGTGATTGGCAAGAACTATGAAGAACTGTTCGACGAGTTTGAGGATTACATCGATCCTTCGTCGGTACAAGGTTCAGGAGACGTCAAATATCACCTTGGTGCAACAGGCACTTTCGTGTCTCCTTCGGGAGCAACTCTTCCTCTCGAACTGTCTGCAAACCCGAGCCATCTCGAAACAGTGGACTCGATCGTGCTTGGAATGGTTCGCGCTGCTCAAGATCGAATTGATCCACCTCTTGCCTACAGCGTGCTGCCGTTGCTCATTCATGGAGATGCGGCATTTGCGGGTCAAGGTGTTGTTGCTGAGTGCTTAGCGATGAGTGATACCAGTGGCTACCGAGTTGGTGGCACCGTGCATCTCATCGTCAACAACCAAATCGGCTTTACTACTTCGCCGCAATACGCGCGTTCGTCGCAGTACCCAAGCGACGTGGCCAAGACGGTGCAAGCTCCAATTTTCCATGTCAATGGCGATGACCCAGAGGCGTGTGTACGAGTTGCCAAACTTGCTTTTGAATATCGTCAGAAATTTCACAAAGATGTCGTGATCGACTTGGTGTGTTACCGCCGACACGGTCACAACGAAGGCGATGATCCGAGTTACACACAGCCGTTGATGTACAAAGCGATTGCGGAACGACGCAGCGTGCGAAAGTTGTATGTAGAAACGCTCGTTAAACGTGGCGACATCACACTTGACGAAGCCGAGCAAGCTCTCGCCGATTATCAGTCCAAGTTGCAAAGCGCATTAGATGCAGCACGTGCAGCAGCACCAGAACCAATTCGTGTACCGCGTCCACCAGAACCAATTGGTGTATTGCCACATGTTGCAACCGGGGTGGAGCGCAAGGTTTTGGATTCAATTTTCCATCACATGAC
>CAINTF010000180.1 GCA_903853285.1 uncultured Acidimicrobium sp.
AGTTCGCGACATCATTAAGCGCGGAATGTTTGTTGCGCCAATCATGATTGGACTGAGTGCGCTGATTTGGGGCGTCAATGGAGGTTGGTCAAGCGCATACGGTCTTGCGATTGTGCTCGGTAACTTTGCAGTTGCTGCATGGATGGTGTCGTATACGGCCAAAATCTCTTATGCATTAATGATGGGGGCAACCCTGTTTGGCTACATTGCGCGCCTTGCGGTTATCGCCGCGGCTGTATTTTTAGTGCGTAACGCATCCTGGACCGAGTTAGTTCCCTTGTGCATGACGATTGTCATCTCGCATGTTGGTTTATTGTTCTGGGAATTGCGCTATGTTTCTTTGTCGCTTGCTTTCCCCGGCCTCAAGCCAAAACAGATTTCAACCCAAGACCAACTTCTTAACCAGTAGCCCAACTAGTCGATCAACAGGATGACCACAGTGTTCTCAACTCAACTCGCAATCAAAGCGTCGGTGCAAGTACTTCAGAAACTTGTACCGAGCGAAGAAGCCGGTCGTGGTTTTAGCTTTCCACCGATCAACACAATTCTCCGTTGGAAGGACGTCACGCCAGGCATCAACAAAGTTGTAATCATTGCAATTTTGTCTGGATTGATCGGCACTGTCTTGTTCCTCGTCGCTGCGTCAAAAGATGCACGCACTGCACCAAAGGGAACGCGCAACCTTGCGGAGATCATTGTTGAGTTCATTGAAAAAAACATCATCATGGAAACAATGGGCAAGAGTGGCATGGGATGGACACCGTTCTTGTTGACGATGTTCGTGTTCATTTACTTGTGCAACTTGCCAGGAATTATTCCGTTCATTCAAATGCCAGCAACTGCTCGCATGGGTGTTCCTGCATTCATGGCGCTG
Organism: uncultured Acidimicrobium sp.; assembly: GCA_903853285.1. Taxonomy (GTDB): domain Bacteria; phylum Actinomycetota; class Acidimicrobiia; order Acidimicrobiales; family Ilumatobacteraceae; genus UBA3006. The sequence continues at coordinate 875 of CAINTF010000180.1, forward strand.
CTCGTGTGGGTCGTGTTCAACGCAACTGGCATTAAGCACCAAGGTCTTTTTGGTTACTTCAAGAACGTGTTGTTCCCACCGGGCGTTCCAAAAGCGCTGTACATCTTGGTGACACCGATCGAACTGATTTCAACACTTGTTGTTCGTCCGTTTTCGCTTGCCGTTCGTCTTTTCGCCAACATGCTTGCTGGTCACTTGTTGCTTGTTATCTTCGCCTTGCTCACCCAGGCACTCATCCAGGCCGAGACTCAGCGCTTCTTCTTGATTCCAATCGGCATTTTGCCATTCGGCCTGCTCATTTTCTTGACGGCCTTCGAGATCTTGGTTGCGTTCCTACAGGCGTACATCTTCACGGTTCTTACCGCGGTGTACATCGGTGGGGCAACGCATCCAGAGCACTAAGCAGAAATTTTTAAATCAAGAGTTACCCACATAACAACAAAAACAAATAGGAGATAGAAACATGGAAGCATTAACACGAATTGCACATGTCAGTGCACGCGTGGCTGCAGAGCTCACGCCAGCTGAACTGAAAGCAAACTCGGCAGCACAAATGGCAGGTCTCGCTTACGGCCTCGCCGCGATTGGACCAGGCATCGGAATCGGAATGATTTTCGGTAAGGCCATCGAAGCAATGGCGCGTCAACCGGAGTCGGCAGGCATGGTCCGCACCACGATGTTCTTGGGTGTTGCATTTACTGAAGCACTTGCACTTATCGGCTTCGTGGCCTTCATTCTGCTCAAGTTCGCCTGACCAATGCGAGTACACGTAACGACATTGCAGGGTGACCTGGTCGCGGTGCGCGTTTCCTCTGAAGAGGCGACCACCTCTGGCGAGGCAACCACCACGGCCGAGACCACTGGTCCGAACCCAATTTCTCCTGAGGGCAAAGAGCTCATCTGGGGTGCTGGTTCGTTCTTGGTGTTCTTGGTCATCATGCGTGTGTTCCTTTTCCCAAAACTTAAAAAGGGAATGGACGCTCGTTACAACGGAATCCGCGAGGACTTCGAGCAAGC
>CAINTF010000181.1 GCA_903853285.1 uncultured Acidimicrobium sp.
AGATTCAGAGCAGAAAATGAGTTCTCGTCAGAAATCATTATTGCACAAACACTTGCGGTCTATCAGCACGTATTGAACCGATGAATTCGTCGTTACTGGTCATTCTTTCGGTTTCGGTTGTTCTGGCAACGACGCTTACTTTGATAGTTCGCAGGTCTGCACTGAACAAACAACTACTCGACATTCCAAATGACAGAAGTTTGCACAGCGTTCCCACCCCACGTGGTGGAGGCGCAGCAATTGTTTTAGCTTTTGCTGCGTCAATTATTGCTCTTTACGCTACCAATTACGTTGAAACCAAAAATGCCATGATTCTTATTGGCTGCGGAGCAATCGTTGCCATCACCGGATTCCTAGATGACCGACAACTGCTCTCTCATGCGAGATCTCGACTGGCTTTGCACTTTGTAGCCGCAGTAATTGCGGTGAGTGTGCTCGGTGGGCTTCCAACGCTTCCAGTTTTTGGCACCGACGTCAGGCTTGGCGTGTTTGGTGGCATTCTCGCCACTACCTATCTGGTGTGGCTTCTCAATTTGTTCAATTTCATGGACGGCATCGATGGAATAAGCGGAGCCGAAGTGATGTCGGTCTGCGGCGCTGCAGTGTTTCTCATCCACCGCACCACACACGATTACAACATTGCGTCACTTCCACTCGCACTTGCTGCAGCAACACTCGGTTTTCTTGTTTTCAACTGGCCACCAGCGAAAATCTTTATGGGTGATGTCGGGAGCGGCTTTGTTGGATTCATCATAGGAATTTTTTCACTCATAGCTGCCGACAGCGCTGACTTACTCGGTTGGGTATGGGTAATTTTGCTTGGAGTTTTCATCGTCGATGCCACCGTCACACTCATTGGCCGCTTATTCCGCAAACAGAAACCACACGTTGCACACCGCAGCCACGCGTTTCAGCATCTTGCACTTCGCTTCGGATCACACAAACCCGTAACAATTGGTGTAGTGGCGATCAATCTTTTCTGGCTGTTTCCAATCGCGTTCGCAGTGACCGAAGGTCGTATCGACGGGTTTGTAGGCGTGCTGATTGGCTACACACCACTCACCATTGCGGCACTTATTTTGGCGCTGGAACGCCTTCAACGAATTAATTAAATTCGTGTAAGTCGTACGAGCGGTATACGACGCTCAGTCTTTGTTTGATACACCGCAAAGTCCGCCCAGATATCAACCATCGATTGCCATGCGGCATCACGCTCTGCACCCTCGGGCATCGTTGATGCTCGTGCTTGAAAGACATCGGCTCCAACTTGCAATGTGACTACTGCGTCGGCTTCAAGGTTGGTGTACCACAACGGATGTGTTGGGAATCCACCCTTTGACGCAACGAGCAAATAATCGTGCCCAAGAGTTCCGTAAATCAATGCTGTGCGACGCAACGCACCAGACTTACGACCAGTTGTGGTGAGCAACAGTGTTGGAACACCGCGCCACATGTGGCCGTCTTCGCCATTTGTCTCGATGTAGCGATTGATGTGGTCTGCAACCCACTCGGTTGGGCTGTCAATGATTGATGGCTGAGTTGTCATGCGTTGATCGTAACTGTTCCGCCAACCAAATGAATGTTGACCTGCGGTTTAAGAAGACTTTCTCTTCAA
>CAINTF010000182.1 GCA_903853285.1 uncultured Acidimicrobium sp.
AATCGAGATGCCGGGAATAGCGAGAGTAAGAACAATGTTGATAGCGAATGTCATACCAAGACCAGTTTTGAGTGGGTTAACACCGTGTTGGCGCATACCAACGACGCCTGCAGCCATAATGCCAAAAACCGCCCCCGATGCTCCGCCGGTGAATGCGGTCGGACTCAGCAAAAGTGCGCCGGCCGAGCCACCAAGAAGTGATGCGAAATAGATGAGTGCAAACTTTGTAGAGCCAATAGTTGGTTCGAGCATTCGACCAAGTTGGAATAACAAAAACATATTCATTGCAACGTGCATTAAGCCGAAGTGCACGAAGCCTGCAGATATCAGGCGATACCACTCGCCGTTGTCAAGGAACACTCGAGACAAAAACATGTTGTATTGGAAGCGATCGACACCAGAGATCTGGCTCCACACAAACAGCCCAAGATTGATCGCGATGATGGCATTGCTCACAACAAACAGATTGTTGTTTTGCTTGTAACTGTTGCGCTGTATTGGCTTACGAATTGGCGGCTTGCGTGTAAACGCTCGCGGTGGTGGCGGCGGTGAAGATGTCGGGTTTTGCGGCGGAAGTTGTGGCGGTGGAAAATTCACGGAATTAGTGCGGCGCCTTTTCGGCATCGGCACGATTGGCTCGGTACCACTCGACTGTTTGACGCAAGCCATCTTCAAAATCAGTGTTGCTGTGCCAGCCAAGTTCGCGTTCGGCGCGACTGGCATCAACTCGTCGTCGAGGCTGACCGTCTGGACGAGTTGGGTCCCACACCAGTGATCCCTTGAAGCCGACGATGCGAGCGATCGTTTCTGCCGTTTCGCGGATGGTGACTTCACGGTTGTTGCCAAGGTTGAGTGGCTCAGCGGTTGTGCGCAATTGTGCTGCGAGCAAGATTGCATCAGCCGCATCGTCTGCAAATAAATAGTCACGACTTGCAGAGCCAGTGCCCCACACCGAGATCTTGTCGTCACCACGCTCCGTTGCTTCTACGCATTTTTTAATCAACGCGGGAATAACGTGCGATACCGATTCGTGAAACTTGTCGCCAGGGCCATACAGATTCGTGGGAATTACAAATGCAAACTGTTGACCGTATTGCTGCTCGTTCACTTGCGCGTGGACGAGCATTGCTTTTTTGGCGATGCCGTACGGAGCGTTGGTTTCTTCCGGGTATCCATCCCAGATCGACTCCTCACGGAACGGAACTGGAGTGAACTTTGGATATGAGCAGACGGTGCCAAGTAAGACAGTCTTCTCAACACCAACCTTGCGTGCGGCTTCGATCGTGAGTGTTCCCATTGTGAGGTTGTCGAGATACAACTGTGCGGGAGCCACCTGGTTGTAGCCGATACCACCAACGCGAGCGGCCAAGTGGATGACGTGACTTGGCTTGTGCTGAGAGAACAATTGCTCAGCAACGCCGACTTGCGTGAGATCGGCTTCCGATTGGCGAGGGGCAATAACTGTTGCGCCGGCTCGTCGCAATTTGGTAACCACTTTTGTGCCGAGAAACCCGTTTCCGCCGGTGACCACAACGGTGCGATTGACCCAATAAGTAGGCGAAGTTGGCTGCGGGGTGGAACTAGTCATGTGTATGACGATACTTACTTGGCACAATGGAAGGCGTGCGGGTCGCTTACACCCTTGAGCAGTGCTGGCACCGAGTGCCTGGAGGCACGGCTGTTTCGGCCCTGGAGGTGGCGCGGGCCATGACCCAAGTTCGTCGAGATGTCGAACTTGTTGGCGTGTCGGGCAAACATCTCGAAGACCCCGAGCTCAACTTTGATTTATCGATCGATGTCGTTGGCTTGCGGGTATCAGGAGCATTGTTGTATGAGATGTCTTTGCGACTCAACCAACCAAAAGTTGAGAGATCAATGGCGGACATTGATTTGGTGCACTGTACGACGATCATCCCATTTGCATCGAGCAAGAAAATGGTTGCGACGGTGCACGATCTAGCTTTCTTGCATCATCCTGATTTTTTTACGCGACGCGGTAATGATGTTTTTCGTCGCAGTCTAAAAATCTTGAAGAAGCGCGCCGATGTTCTGTTGTGTTCTTCGCAAGCAACGGTGGACGACTGCTTGAGCGAAGGGTTTGCACCTGATCGCGTGCGTCACGTTGCACTTGGCGTGCGCAGTGTGCAGGCTACGCAAAACGACATCGATCTCGTGCGAAAAAAGTATTCGTTGCCAGCAGAGTATTTATTGTTCGTTGGAACACTTGAACCACGCAAAAATTTGGCACGCCTTGTGGGTGCATTGCGCGGGCGAAGTGACCTTCCACCGCTAGTGATAGCTGGCGCGGATGGTTGGGGAGACATTGAAGTTCCACATTCTGCAAATGTGCAATTCATTGGTTACGTCGACGACCAGCACTTAGGCGCCGTGTATGCCGGCGCGAGCGTGATGTGTTACCCATCGCTGTGGGAGGGTTTTGGACTTCCAATTCTTGAGGCGATGGCGCAAGGTACACCCGTGGTCACAAGTATTGGCACCTCGACACAGGAGGTTGCCGGTGGAGCGGCCATATTGGTCGATCCGCTTTCCGAGGAAAGTATTGGAAATGGCATCGATGAGGCATTGCGCGATGCCGACGTGTTGAAACAGCGGGGTCGCGAACGAGCGGCGCAATCTACGTGGGACAAAACTGCTTTGGCCACCGCACGCATTTATGACGAAGTCTTAAATGGCGAAGTAGTAAAAGGCGAAGTGGCAAGTTGATGATGGTTGTGTCATGAAGATTGCCGTCAACATGTTGTGGTGTGTACCGGGTCGCGTGGGCGGTAGCGAAGAGTATTTCGTACGCCAGTTATCGGGGCTCAACGAAATTGCTGCACCATTTGATATCACTGTGTTTGCTCCGTTTGGTTTTAGCAATGCACATCCAGAAATCGCTCAATCATTTCGCGTCGTCGAGTCAACTCATAGTTGTGAGCGCAGAGAGGTGCGTGTCTTCACCGAAAATACGTGGCTGGCAAAGCAAACTGAAAACTTTGACTTGGTGCATCACGGCGGCGGCACAATTCCTTCACGTGGTAATGACAAGACTCTGTTGACAATTCATGACGCTCAGTACCTCACATATCCCGAATATTTTGGAGCGGTAAAACTTGCGTATCTACGCAATCGCGTGCCGTCTGCACTGCGCCGCGCAACAGCCGTTGCAACGCCGAGTGAGTATGTGCGAAAAACTCTTGTCGATTCGTTTGATGTTTCAGCAGAAAAAATATGTGTAGTTAGACATGGGGTCGAGCCACATATCGGGCAAGGCGCAACTAGTGAAGTTGAGTTACGAGCGAAATTTGGGCTGGGCAGTTCGCAGATCTTGTTTATGCCAGCAATTACGCATCCACATAAAAACCACGAATTTGTTTTACGGATGCTTGCCTCTGCTTGGAAAGATACTTCGATCAAGTTGGTAATGGCTGGCGGAATCGGACTTGGTGAAGCGCGCGTGAATGAACTGATTAGCGAGCTGGACCTGGCTCATCGTGCGCTTCGAATAGGACGAGTTGACTCGGCTGATCGAGATGGATTGATCAAGATGTCGGTCGCCCTCGTCTTTCCAAGTTTGTATGAAGGTTTTGGTGCACCGGTGCTTGAAGCGATGGCACTTGGTACTCCTGTTATAGCGAGTAATTGCGCATCCTTGCCAGAGGTGATCGGCGACGGAGGCCTTGTGTTGCCTCTTGACGAGTCATCTTGGGCGACTGCGCTTACCGAGGTACATGCACGACGTGATGAATTGGTGCGTCGCGGTCATGTGCGGGCTGCACAATTTACTGCCGCAAATTCAGCACAAGATTTGTGTCGAGCATATGAATATGCGTTAGGCACGGCGACATGAACGGCGTCAAGAGCGGCAAAAAACTGCGCCTTGTCGTGTTGTGTCCGCACTTTGCTCCCGACATGGCTCCGACTGGTGCAGTGATGACGCGCATTGTGCACGAGTTGGCAGCGCTGGGACACGAATTACATGTAGTGAGTTCGCTGCCCTGGTATCGCGAGCATGCAATCGAATCCGGTTGGGGTGGAAAGCTGTGGCGAGTTGAAAAAACTGCATGGGGTTCGATCACGCGCGTTCATCCATTTCCAGGAAAGACGAAACAAAACTTATTGCGCAGAGCATTTGGATTCGTGCTCTTCAGTGCAGTCGTTGGCTTGCGCAGCATCGTTGCTGGAGGCTTTCCTCGCCGTATCGATGGAGTATTGGCCATGTCGCCTCCGCTCACACTTGGTTTAACGGGATGGTTTACCAAACTGTTCCGAGGCGGAATGCTTGTCTTCAACATTCAAGACATCTTTCCTGACGCAGCAGCACAAACAGGTGCCATCACCAACAGGCAGATACTTGGCGCAGCACGGTGGCTCGAACGTGTGAGTTACGAGCGTTCCGACGCAGTCGTATTGCTGTCAGACGACTTGCAACGAAATGTTGCCGCAAAACTCTCAATTAAGTTCCATAGTCGACTGCACGTGATTCCAAACTTTGTCGATACGTCTGCGATTGTGCCTGGCGACAGAATGACGAGATACCGCGGTGAGTTGGGCATAGATGATCGAGTTGTTGTGATGTACGCGGGCAATGTTGGATTTTCGCAATCGCTCGAACTCGTGCTCGCTGCAGCGAAGGCAATGCCAAACATTGCGTTTGTGATCAATGGAGATGGTGCAGCGCGAAAGTCTTTGCAAGACAAAGTCAAGAATGAAAGTATCAACAATGTGTATTTTGCCGATTACCAGCCGATTGAACGATTGTCTGAAGTGCTCGCATCTGGCGATGTTCACGTTGTGCCGTTAAAGGCCGGCCTTGCTTCGGTCAGTGTTCCGTCCAAGTTGTATTCAATTCTGAGTGCTGGGCGTCCGGTGGTTGCGGCTATCGACTCGGGCACCGAGATTCCGCGCACATTGGCCGAGAGCGGGGCAGGCATAGCGGTGGCACCCGATAACGAAGTTGACTTTATTTCGGCGTTACAAATACTGATTTCTGATGGGGCCAAGCGAGACGCGATGGGGGTTCTTGGTCGTACTTGGGTAGAGCATCACGCCTCGGCTGGCGCAGTTGCAAAAAGGTATGAGGCGATTTACCTCAATAACCGATAACCTTTGGTCTTCGTGGCCCGATCATCATCAGCGAAAAAAATCGCAAGACTTGCCGAAAAAGGCAAAGGGAAGAAAATCCGCTTTCAGGGCGGCTCATTGTTTCCCACCGTCATTCTGGTCGTCTGCGTTCTTGGCGTGGCCCTCATAACATACGCGCGCCAGAGTCAGCCAACGGTCGATGCAACGACCACAGCCAATCAGGAATACTTCACAAGCTTTGGCGTATACAAGTGCGATGCATACCTGACAGGTTTTCCTGGTGCAGCAACAGATTCAGCAGCTGTATCGCCAAATGCGTATATCAAGGCCGATGGAGTCTTTGGTTGGAAGCCTCAAGTGCTTGCAGGATTGCGTACAGCCAAGCTCAAGACACTCTTTGATCTGTACGGCATCACGGTTGATGACAAGTCGATCACATTTCCGTCAACAGTAAATGGTGGCGAGACGATTACTGAAGCAGACACGAAATGCAAAGATGCAAATGGTGTTGAAAAAGATGCAACCCTGCGCGTTTTGGTTTGGAACGATTATCGCAACGCTGCGGACAGCAAGGTTTCAATTGCAAGTTTTGATGGAGTACGACTTACGGGTGATGGAATGGCCATTGCACTTGCGTTTACTGCAGACGGTGTAGAAGTTCCGCAACCTGACACTTCTGCACTTGCAACTCTTGCCTTCCAAACTCAAAAGTAGGTAGACACGATGCACGCAGTCGTGCTTGTCGGAGGTTTTGGAACAAGACTTCGACCACTGACTTACAGCATTCCAAAACCACTCCTGCCGGTGGCTCACACATCAATGCTTGAGAGATTGATGAACTCGCTTGCTCTCGGTGGCGTTACTCATGCAGTGCTTGCGCTTGGTTTTAAACCCGAGCCTTTCATGGCGGCTTTCCCAAATGACATGTGTGGATCGGTGCAACTTTCGTATGCGGTTGAAGACTCTCCACTCGACACAGCTGGTGCAATTGGATTTGCTGCACGCTCTGCCGGCATCAACGAAACGTTTGTGGTCGCAAATGGTGACGTTCTCACGGATTTAGATATTGCGTCGTTAATCTCGTTTCACCGACAACATGGCGCGGAGGGAACTATTTCGCTCACGCCAGTGAGTGACCCATCGCAATATGGAATTGTTGAAATTGATGCAGACGGGCGGGTAGAGCGTTTTGTCGAAAAGCCACAACCCGGAATTACAACAAGCAATTTTGCGAGTGCAGGAACTTATGTACTTGAGCCTTCTGCATTGACGCGAATGCCTGGCGACCAAAAGCTCTCTATAGAGCGAGTCGTCTTTCCACAAATGGTGGCAGATAAGTCGTTGTTCGCAATGTCGTCCAATGATTATTGGATTGATGCAGGGAGACCTGACACATTTATCTCTGCGAATGTGCACGTTTCCAAGCGAGCTAAAAAGAAGGCTGATGCGCCGATCCATCCAACGGCCAGCGTGGATGCAACGGCGGTGATTCTTGACAGCGTGATTGGTGAAAACGTAACTGTTTTGGATGGAGCTCGCATCCAGCATTCGGTGTTACTACCTGGAGCAATTGTCGGTCAGGGTTCAGTCGTCATTGACTCACTGGTGATGGGAAGGCTTGGCAACAATTCTCAGGTAACCGGCTCAATTATCGGGTCTACTGGTGTGGTGGGCGACAACGAAGTGTGCATCGATGCTTCTATCCCAGCTCATGATCCGACTCTAAAGCCAGAAAATTCACCGAAAAAATCTTCGGAGTAAAAACAACATGGCAGTCACCCGAAAGTCGAAAGTATTCGTCTGCGGTGGTGCGGGGTTTGTCGGATCGCATCTCGTGGAGCGACTGCTCGCAGATGGACACACCGTCGATGTTGTCGACGACTTGTCAACTGGTTCGCTTGCGAATCTGTCGGTTGCGCGCACGCTCGGTGGAGCGCTCAAATTTCATCATCTCGATATCTCAACTGTTGAATTTGCTGAACTCGTGGGTTTGCGTCAGCCAGATGTGATCTTTCACTTGGCCCTCCTGCCTCCGAGTGCCACCGAGTCAGCATCTGTGCTTCGGGCAGCGCCAATGCTGCTCTCAGTTCTTGAAGCAGCACGGCGACATCGTGTAACAAAAGTAATTGCATGTTTGCCGGCGGTTTTGGTGTATGGCGAAGTGCCTGCTAAATATCTGCCAGTAAAAGAAGGACGTAAAGCTGATGCGATTGGTGTGCCGCATGTAATGGCACAGACAATCATTGACCTCTTGGGTGTGTATCGAGAAATGCACGACATCGAGTTCACGGTGTTGGCAATGACCAATGTGTATGGTCTGCGTCAACGACCAGAAGACGGAGTTGTTGCTGCATTTGCATCTGGTGTACTTCGCAATCAAGACCCAGAGATTTATGGCAATGGAAAACAAACGCGAGATTTTCTGTATATAGACGATGCCGTGGATGTGCTTGTCCGCACGATTGCAAAAGGCGGCGGTCTTGTGCTCAATGCAGGAACCGGTGCCCAGACGACGATTGAAGAATTATGGAAGATGCTCGGTGCAGGTAGTGCTTTGCGCGCAAAGAAGCTCCCTACACGACCAGGTGACGTGCAGCGGCTAGCTGTATCTACGGTGCGCACCCGAATTCAGTTGGGGTGGTCGTCATGGACGAGCCTTGCCGAAGGTTTGGAAACGATTCGCGAAGGATTTACGCGCTAACTATCTAAACAAATCTTCTTGTGCAGGTCGAACGATCTCGCTCATTGCAGAATCTCGTAACCAAGTTGGATCGACGCCGCGAATAACCGCGACTGGAATACCCGATGATTTGCCCATCACCAGTTCGCCTGTACTTGCAAGTTCGTCGGCAACACAAACTTCGGTTACGTGCATGACGCGGCCGAGTGCATCTGGAGTGCCGCGCAAGTCAACGACTCCTGCAATGCCTGCTACACCAATTGCAACATCTGTGAGACCGTTTCGCCAAGGTCGACCGAAGGTGTCACTGACAATGATTCCAACTTCGACGCCCAATTTGGCCTTAATGATGTCGCGAATACGTCGTGCTGATCGATCGCTGTCGAGAGGCAACAGCGCTGCAAATCCACGTTCAACGTTTGACAAATCAATTCCACTATTGGCACAAATAAAGCCATGCTTTGTTTCAGTGATAATCAAATCACCTCTGCGACGCACGATGCGAACAGCTTCGTCTTCGACTAGTTGTTTGTGACTAACAGGGTCATCTGGGTCGATTGCGACGAGACGTCCTTCGGCCTTGGAGACAATTTTTTGGGTTACAACGAGTACGTCGCCGTCAAGCAGGGGTCCGTTTGGTTCCGTACGGCAGGCGTCAACAATGATGTCTCCAAGTTGATCACCGGGAACAATTTCGCCGATTCCTTGGACGCTCCAAGCGGTCAGTTTCATGTTGCGCTCTCCAGAGTGGTGCGTGCCAGATGTTGGGATTTTTCTGGTGTGCTCATGACGGTATC
>CAINTF010000183.1 GCA_903853285.1 uncultured Acidimicrobium sp.
CCCAATAGCGGTCATCCTCGCGCACCGGCTTGACCCCTTGGGTTTCTCGACTATCAACGCGCGACACTGAAGTGGAAATGCAAGAGGCTTAATGCAGCGGGTCTTTCGACCAAGATCGCAGCATCATCAATGACCCTGGGCGGATTGCTCAAACACATGGCATTTGTAGAAAATGAATGGTTTGCTCGATGGCTGCCAGACAACGAGCGACTCGAGCCATGGCTTTCAATTGATTGGAGCGCTCAGCCAGATTGGGAGTGGGAGACAGCTGCGAGTAATACTCCTGCAGGGCTGATGGGACAATGGCTTGAAGCAGTTGATTTGTCTCGCTCAATTACCAAAGTAGCGCTTGCGAATGGAGGTCTTGACCAGTTGGCAAAACGTAAGTGGCCAAACGGCGAGTCACCAAGCTTGCGTTGGATCTTGGTGCACATGATCGAAGAGTATGCACGACACAATGGCCATGCCGATTTATTGCGCGAGTTTGTTGACGGAGAGACGGGTGAGTAGCAACGCGCCAACTGCATTTACACCTGCGGGTGGTTATGGCGACACGACAAAGGGCCGTTACGAGCGTGAACTTCCTAAGCCAATACTCGGCGACGATGAGGCGCTGGATGATGGTGTTCCAGATTTGCGCGGAACGTGGAAAGTTGCAGAGTTGTTAGTAAATGGTGTGGCAGCTCCTTCTGATCACAATTTGTGGGCTCATGTTGAACGTATAGAACAATCGGGAAACCGTGTGATCGTCGTTGGTGGCGGAGTGATCCATGACTTTCCATCGTGTGATGGCACTCTTGAAAACGGTCTACATGACGTGATGGCGATTGATTTTTCGACTCCATTGCAGGTTGCGGCAACATATGAAGATGGTGCATTAGTAATGCGACCGCACGGTATGCCAGTTGAGGTGAAGCGCTGGCGCGATGGTGAACAGTTGGTGTGGGAATACTCAATTGCTTTTACTGCGCGTCTAAATCGAATTAATTAATCGTGCAATGACCCATCGGGCATTGTTGCGCCGGTGAGTTCGACACCAGTCATGTTTGCGCCAGTCATCACTGCGTTGGTCAGGTTTGCACCAGTGAGGTCGGCATGTGAGAGATCGGCATGATCAAGTACTGCGCCAGTCAAGTTGCAAAAGATCATGTGTGTGTGACGCAAATATGAATTATGCAAGTTTGCTCCGGTGAGATCGGCTTCTGAAAGATCTGCTTCCGACAAGTCGGCGTGATCAAGAATTGCACTAGTCAGATTTGAATTCGAGAGATCTGCTTCAAACAGATTTGCGAGTGCGAGGTTTGCGCTCGACAGGTTTGCTCCAGAGAGCTCAGCACCTTTGAGGTAGGCGTGTTTCAAATTGGCTTTTTGTAGATCGGCACCATTCTCGATCTTGTAGCCATTGACGTTCATGTACGGACTGTAGTACTGATTGCTTCTTTGCTCAGCGGCCTCAAGATTGGTCGTGCAAACACAGCACAAGCAACCATCACTACGGCAAAAACAATGAATGGTCCGCGAAGCCCGAGGTAGCGAGCCGCAAAGCCACCGAATGCAGCACCGAAGGGGACGATGCCCCACGAGACAGTTCTAAATGCTGCATTCATGCGACCGAGCATGCGGGCAGGTGTGAGTTGTTGACGCAATGTTGTGTTGATGATCATCCATAGCCCATTGCCGATTCCCAAAAGTACGTAGCTCGCTATTGCGAGGTATCTACTCGTCGCTAATGCAATGCCGATTGAAGAAAAGGCCCACACCCAAAGTGCAAAAGTGATAATTCCTGATGACTCGAGGCGTTTGGATAATGGTCCGATGAGGAATCGACTTCCCACTGTTCCAAGCGCGGCGCCTACAGAAAGTGCGGTGAAAGTGATTTTGCCACTATGGAGTAAATCGGATGTGTAGAGAACCAGCAATGCTGCAGCGGCAAAGTAAAAGAAATTGAGGAGAGTGAGAATCGCCGTGAGTCTGCGTAGAACTGGGTTATCGCGTAGAAACTTGAGGCCATCAAGCATGTCGTCGCGCAATCGTGTTGTAGGGGCCTGTACTCCATGCACATTCGGAATTGCTTTAATGAGAGCCGCTGAACCGGCAAATGTGATTGCATCTGCAGCAAACGGCAAGGCCGATGCAGTGTTGAAAAGAATGAC
>CAINTF010000184.1 GCA_903853285.1 uncultured Acidimicrobium sp.
GTCGACGACTTCGCGGAATACTTGATCGAATCAAACCAGAGCAGCACGGAATTATCGTGCGTACAGCCGCAGAGAATGCGACTGAGCATGAACTCACGACCGACATGACCAGACTGCTTGCGCAGTGGGACGCCATTCGAAGTGCAGCAGAAAAAGCCAATTCACCTACGTTGTTGTATCGCGAACCGCCATTGGCAGTGCGTGTGATTCGTGAAGAATTTACAAGCGAGTACCGCGGTGTTGTAATTGATGATCCGGTTTTGTTTGCCGAAGTGCGCGATTACATTCAGGCATTTAATCCTGAGTTTGCTGATCGCGTTGAGTTGTACAACCCAGCGGCCGACGAGCTGCCGCTCTTTGAGCAATATCGCGTGCATGAGCAGTTGCTCAAGGCACTCGACAAGAAGGTGTGGTTACCTTCAGGTGGCTCACTGATCATTGAGCACACTGAAGCACTCACGGTGATTGACGTCAACACTGGTAAAAACGTGGGTAAGTCAAACCTTGAAGAGACTGTTTTCTATAACAACCTTGAAGCGGCAGAAGAGATTGCACGTCAATTGCGCCTGCGCGATATTGGCGGCATCATCGTCATTGACTTCATCGACATGGAGATCCGAGAAAACCGTCGAAAGGTGCTTGAGTCATTCAAGGACGCACTGGCGCGAGACAAAACTCGCACCCAAGTTTTTGAGATTTCTGAGCTTGGCCTTGTGGAGATGACCCGCAAGCGCATTGGAGAAGGATTGCTGACGAGTTTTGCCGATGCCTGCGCAGTTTGCGACAGTCGCGGATTTACACTCGATCTGTCAATGCTTGACTAAATACGGCTCAATGAATAAAGCCCAACCGGTGGTTGGGTTACTGGTAACCAAAGGGATAGAGTAGGGACTTCTTATGTACGCAATTATCGCAACCGGAGGCAAGCAAGAGAAGGTCGCCAAGGGCCAACAGGTCCATGTCGAACTGCTCAATGCTCAAGAGGGCTCAGAGGTGAAGTTCACCCCGATCATGCTCGTGGACGGTTCAACCGTTCTTGCTACTCCCGCAGAACTCGCAAAGTCTTCAGTAACCGCAAAGGTTATGGGCATTGCAGCTGGCCCGAAGATCGACGGCTTCACCTACAAGCGTCGTACCAACCAGCGTCGTCGTTTTGGTCATCGCCAAAAGTATTCGGTGATTGAAATCACCAACATTCAGAAAGGCTAATTCTCATGTCGAAAACCAAGGGTGGCGGTTCAACCCGCAACGGTCGCGATTCGAACGCGCAACGACTCGGCGTCAAAGTATTTGACGGCACGAAGATCACAGCAGGAACAATTTTGATTCGTCAACGCGGCACAAAAGTGCACCCAGGTAACAACGTGGGCATTGGCAAAGACGACACACTGTTTGCGCTTTCGCATGGCAGTGTCAAGTTTGGTGAGCGTCGTGGCCGCAAGGTCGTCGACGTCATTCCAAACATTTAATTCGTATCGATTCCTTTAGGGAGTCTGCTCGAATCCCAACCCAGTAGCGCTATGCCTTGTCGGCATGCAAACCTGTCTGTCATACCTCCAACATATGCAACTGCGTTGTGCAGTGCTTCGGTTGAGTGCGCGGGTGCAATGTGGTTGGCAATGCTCGCATCTTGAGCGTTGTCTGTGAGCATCAAATGTGGATGACTGGCGTAATGCTCAACAAGTGCTTGCAATAGATCGACAACTGACTTTGCTTGGTTGCGAGACGCATCCCGCATATAAATGTTGTCGTAGTTGAAGCGACGAAACTCTGCGAGTGCATCAGCTTGTGCTGGTTGCATACCGATGCGACCTGTTGACGCAGTTGCAGCGATCATTGATGAGATGAATGACCGAAGTTGTTGCGAGCGAGCAGTGCCGCAATAAGTGCGCACTTGTTCTGGAAGTTGGTCGACGGTGACAATTCCGGTTGCAGCAGCATCTTCGAAGTCGTGACACACGTAAGCGATGCGGTCGGCCCATGAAACAACTTCACCTTCGGGTGTCATTGGTGCAGGACGTGACCATGAGTGATTGCGAATTCCGTCGAGGGTCTCTGCACACAAATTGAGTGGAACCAACGTGACGTCGGCGCCCCAAACGGCGTGATCAAAACCCTGCGGGACAAATGGACTTAAAGCATCTTCAGAGGCGTGACCGCCGGGACCATGACCGCAGTCATGTCCGAGTGCAATCGCTTCGGTGAGTGCAACGTTGAGTGCAAGAGCACGTGCGACCGATGTTGCAACTTGGGCAACTTCGAGGGCATGGGTGAGGCGTGTGCGTTGATGATCTTGCGGAAACACAAACACTTGAGTTTTTCCTGCAAGGCGACGAAAAGCTGAGGCATGCAAGATGCGGTCGCGGTCGCGCTCGAAACAGGTACGAAATGGGTCTGCTTCCTGAGCGATTGCGCGATTGCCGGCACCAAATGCGCGAGTGGCAAGTGGGGCAAGAGCAGAGTCTTCGCGCGACTCACGCTCAGCACGATCAATGATTTGCCGCGCACCTGGGCCAGACCACGAGTCCTTGTGAGCGAAACGAATCTGTTCGTCTGAAGCAAAGCCGTCCATTGTTTGAGCCCATGCGACGCTGCGCGAAAGTGGTTCAGATGTCATATATCTACACGATACGTGGAGGGTGTACTAGTAGGATTGAAAGCCCCTATGAGTGCCTTTGTCGATGAAGCCCAATTAAACGTCCGCGGTGGCGATGGTGGTGCTGGCTGCGTCAGTTTCAGGCGTGAAGGCCCTGTTGCTTTTGGAGGCCCAAACGGCGGCGATGGCGGCGATGGTGGTTCGGTGTGGCTGGTCGCAGATCACAACGTTGCTTCGTTGTTGGCGTTTCGCGATCACCCCCACAGACGGGCAGGCGATGGCGTTCACGGAATGGGTAAGGACCTGCACGGTCGCCGTGGCGAAGACATGATCATCAAGGTTCCTGAAGGCACCGTTGTGCGCGATATGTACACGGGCGAAATTTTGGCCGACTTGGCAGTCAACGGCACTCGTTGGCAATCCGCCAAAGGTGGTCAGGGTGGACGAGGTAACGCGCGCTTTTTGTCTAACCGTAGGCGTGCACCAAAATTTGCTGAGCAAGGCGAACACGGTAAAGACCGCTGGCTGAAACTTGAGCTCAAACTGATGGCCGACGTCGCGCTAGTTGGTTTTCCAAATGCCGGCAAGTCAACTTTTATCAGTTCGGTCAGTGCAGCGAAACCAAAAATTGCGAACTATCCATTCACCACTCTTGAGCCACACCTCGGTGTCGTGCGCATGGGTGGTTCAAGCGAATTTATCATCGCCGACATTCCAGGAATTATTGAGGGTGCGAGCGAAGGGCGGGGACTCGGGCATCAATTTTTGCGCCATATTGAACGCGCTCGCGTGTTGTGCGTCCTTGTAGACCTTGCTCCTATGGACGAAGTGTCTGCTGACGAACAAGAGCGTATTTTGTTGCAAGAGTTGCAGGCGTATCAGCCAGAGCTGCTCGAGCGACCACGTTTGGTTGTTGGTACCAAAACAGATGCAGCAACCGACGAAGTGATGCTTGCTTGGAAGGGTCAGCGGATGTCGGCTGTGACTGGTGATGGAGTGCGGCCAATTTTGGGAGCGCTTGCCGAACTCGTGCAGCGCGCCCGCACACTTGTGCCATCGCAGGAGTCTTCGGTGGTTATTCGTCCAGAGCCAGAAGGCACACACATTGAGCGCATGGGCGACAACGAATTTAGATTGATCGGTCGAGATGTAGAGCGTTCGGTCGCATTGAGTGACGTAACGACGCCTGATGCTCTTAACTACATTGACGAACGACTAAAGCGACTTGGTGTTGCGCGCTTGTTGTCGCGCGCAGGCGCAAGCGATGGAGCAGTTGTGCATATTGGGGCGTTTAGTTTCGAGTACACACCGGAGACGTAGAGATGCGAATCGTTGTCAAAATTGGAACATCATCGGTAACCGATGAGCATGGCTCGATCAAGAACGAAGCTATTCGTGCATTGTGCGATCAGGTGGCGCGCGTGCGCGGTGAAGGAAACGAAGTAATTGTCGTAACCTCTGGCGCAATTGCTGGCGGAGTCGGAGCGCTTGGTTTAACTCAACGCCCAACCGACACACAAACCTTGCAGGCTCTTGCCGCTGTTGGGCAAAGTCAGTTAATGAACAAGTACAACGAGCATCTTGCGACGCATGGTTTGGTTGGCGCGCAAGTGTTATTGGTGCCGAACGATTTCATTGACCGCACACAGTACCTGCATGCACGACAGACACTTGTGCGTTTGCTGGAGCTTGGCTGCGTGCCAATTATTAATGAAAACGATGCGATTGCCAGTGACGAAATTCGTTTTGGCGACAATGACCGCATCGCCGCTTTGGTTGCGCACAGCGTGAGCGCCGACGTATTGGTATTACTGACAGACATTGCTGGTTTGTTTACTGCAGACCCAAGCATTGATGCCTCGGCAACATTCATCGAACAAGTTGCCGCTGATGATCCACTGCTGTCGGTGCGTGCAAGTGCAAGTAGTACTGCACGTGGGAGTGGAGGTATGTCGTCAAAATTGTCGGCAGCCCGTATTGCTTCATGGTCTGGTGTTCGAACCGTTATTGCAGATGCCACGAAGACTGATGTCGTGGTGCACGCACTTGCCCAAACGCCAGGTGCGGGTACGCAATTTTTGCCTCACAATCGAAACCTCTCTGCCCGCAAGTTGTGGATTGCATTCGCTGCTCAACAAAGCGGAGTGATTGTTGTTGACGCTGGCGCAAAACAGGCGCTGATTGAGCGCAATACGTCGTTGTTGCACGCCGGCGTTGCTGAAGTGCACGGAGACTTTTCGGAAGGCGACACCGTCGAAATTCAGGACATGAGTGGTGCTGTATTCGCACGAGGCATGGTCAGTGTGAGTGCGGTGCACGCAAGTGCCGCAGCGGGTCGTAAGAGTGCAGAGCTACCCGACGGTGTTGTGGCCGAACTTGTTCACCGCGACGACTTAGTGGTTCTCGTCAACCAATAGCCACGCAGGTGAGGCTCGCCAAGCAGTGCGAGCGCCGCAATGTAGGTGACACCGCCAATCGCGATGCCGACTAGCACACGAACCAATGCGCTTATCCCAGCGTCAGAACCAACTGTGTTGCTTCCAAATCTGACAGCTATAGCCATGAGAACACCCGCAATAGTGATGCGCAATACATTGATGGCTAGTCCGCTCAGACGAATCGATTGGTTTTTTGATGCGAGTGCGAAAATCGCGATGACTGCGCTCACGACATAGGCAACAGAGAATGCAATACCTAGGCCTAGTACGTCATAACGATCGACCAGGACGATAGCGAGAACGATATTGATTGCATTCTCGATGAGATTGATGAAAAACGGAGTGCGAGTGTTGTGCTGGGCATAAAAACCGCGCAATACAAACAGGTAAACGGAAAACCCAGTGAGACCAAGTGCAAGTCCACTCAAAGCCCTTGCGGTATTCACTGTGGCTTGTGGGGAAAAGTTTCCGTGCTGCAAAACAAGACCGATGATGGGTTTAGAGAGTACGAATAATCCGAATGACGCAGGGAGAGTAAATAGCGCAGTGAGTGTGATGCCGCGACTCATGCGGTCTGCAAATGCAGATTGATCGTTGCTTGCGGCAAGACGAGCAAGATCAGGAAGAAAAGTAGTCGCAATAGACACGGCAAGAAGTCCATGGGGAAGTTGAAACAGAATAAATGCTTTCGAATATGCATCGACAAGACCGCTACCAGGGGATGCGAGGTTTTTGATTACTACCAAGGCGACTTGGTTGGCAACAACGTAGCCAAGTGTCCACAAGGAAAGTTGGAGTAATTTGCGAATCGCTGGGTGTGAAAACTGTGGACGGAATCGGAATGCAATGCCGCTGCGGTGAACTGCCACAACTTGAATCAGGGCCATGACTGCGATGCCAACTGTTGTGCTGAGACCTAGTTGCCACATCAGTCTCGAACCACCAAGAACATCGGCGATATTCGGTTGTATGTCTGAACGAATTGTTAGGAGGAAAATAATCGCAATGACGTTGGCTGCAGCTGGTGACCACGCGGCTGCAAAAAACCGGCGGCGCGCATTGAGCAGCGCGGAACACAGCGCGCTTACACCATAGAAAAATATCTGCACCACAAAGATGCGTGTGAGTGCTGTACCAGCACTCCGAAAGACTTCCACATCAACTCCAGGTGCTGGGTGAATTGAAAACAGATGAAAGATTGCTGGTGACGCAACAATTGCTGCGAGGGTGATTACGCCAAGCAAAATGAGCGAGATGCTGATGATTGCATCGGTGCCGTGCTGAGACTCACGAGTTTGTGTATCGTCGCCGAGCAATGAGGTGAACAACGGCACAAGGCTGGCAGCAAGCAGCCCGCCGATGAGTAGTTCGTAAATGGAATTAGGCGCATTGTTGGCGGCATCAAACGCATCGGCGAGAGCTGTCTGACCGATGATCACCCCAAAAATGATGATTCGGGCAAGACCAGTAATGCGAGAGAGGGCTGTGCCTGTGGCAACAACGAGATTGGATCGACCAAGGCCAGGCATGTGTATTCATCGTAGATCGTCTAGCAGGAATGCGGGAGTGACCAAACGCTAGGGTTGCTCAAATGGAAAATCGATTCGAATCAGTTGAACAAGTCCGCGATGGACTAAAAAAGGTCCACTATTTGTCAGATGACGGTATTGCTGGCGTGGTCTTTCTTGCGCAGCGATTGGGCAAGCCAATTTTGGTTGAAGGACCAGCAGGAACTGGAAAAACCCAGTTGGCAAAGAGCGTTGCAGAGATGTTGAACGCACGACTCATTCGATTGCAGTGCTACGAGGGATTGGATGAATCGAAGGCGCTCTACGAATGGAACTACAAAAAGCAATTGCTCCGCATCCAGGCTGACAAGAACAGCGATTCGTGGTCACAGGTTCAAGATGACATCTTTAGTGAAGAGTTTTTGTTGACTCGTCCATTGCTCGAGGCAATTAGCAGCCCAGACCCTGTAGTGCTGTTGATTGACGAAGTGGATCGTGTCGAAATCGAGACAGAGGCTTTGCTGCTTGAAATTCTTTCTGAGTATCAGGTCTCAATTCCAGAGTTGGGCACCATTACTGCGAAGCAAATTCCGATGGTGTTTTTGACATCGAATAACACGCGCGAATTGTCGGAAGCACTCAAGCGACGTTGCTTGTTCTTGCACATCGACTATCCAGACATGGAGCGCGAAAAAGAAATTGTGCTCACAAAAGTTCCGGATATCACGCAGAACCTGGCCGACCAGATTGCTCGTATTGTTCGCAGCATTCGTCAGCTTGATTTGAAGAAGGCCCCATCGGTGAGCGAGACCTTGGACTGGGCACGAACACTGATGCTGATGGGAATCGAAAACATCGACGCTCAAGAAGCAAAAGACACATTACATATCTTGCTCAAATACCAGACCGACATCGCTAAGGCAGCCAAGGAACTGTCGGTCGACAAGTAAGGCAAAACAATATGACCGTGCTCGATTTAATGTCGGGTTTCATTGCTGAGTTACGAAAAGCTGGTTTGCCTGTCAGTCTGACGGAAAACCTAGA
>CAINTF010000185.1 GCA_903853285.1 uncultured Acidimicrobium sp.
TTAATTGGAGCTACTGGGGACCAACTATTGGTTTGTGTGGAAGTTTGATATTCAACTCGTTGAGAGTGTTCTTCACCTCTTCGGGGCTGGAAGAAACAATTAATATGTCTAATGATTTGAATGTGCCGTTGTTCCTCGGCACCATCGTTGTTCCAGTTGGCTCGTTTCTCGCTGCCATTATCATGTTGTCCAATTTGAATACCACGCTGCGAACGTTTGCATATGCCTGGACGCTGTTTTACTTTGTGCTTGAACTCATGCTGGTGATCAACATCAAAGACAACGCGCTCATCGCTTGGTCTATATTCAACGTGTTGACCTGGGCATCTGCCTACAGTCAGAATCTCAAGCGAATCGCAATTCAGAATCTCGAGAGACTCGCAAAAGGCCTTCTGGTAGCGGCTGCAATTGGAACAGCTGTGGCATCATGATCAACCTTTCGCGTCGCGATGCACTCCGTGTAGGCGGAATTTCAGTATTTGGCGCAGTGTTCCTTGCCTCATGTGGCAAGGATGCTGGTGTTGCACCGTTTCAATTGAACACTCTCTCAGATGAATTCCGAAATAATCGAATAGCTTTTTACAAGAATTTGCGTGATGATAATCCTGTAGTTATTACTGATCAAGGTATTGCTCTTATCTCGCGTTATGCAGATGTGCAAGCAGCTGCTCTTGATACAGAAACCTTCTCGAGCGGTGGCAAGTTGAACAATCCTGCTCGGCCGAAGATGAACACCATGGATCCGCCGGATCACGGTATGTATGCCGCAATGATGAATTCGGCATTTGACAAGAAATATCAAGACGGTTTGGAGAGCGATCTTCGCTCTCTTGCTCGGTCTCTTGTGACAAAGGCGGCTGGCCGTACACAATGTGACATCACGGTTGATGTCCTCACTCCATACATGTTCGGAGCAACTGGCATCATTTTGGGACTCAATGACGAGCAGCTTGCAGAACTTGAATACATTTGTAAAAGGGCGCAGCTTCAGGGCACCGAACCGGTGGAAAGCCCAAGTTTTATCGAGCGCAACGATGCTCTCTTCTCAGCGGTGTTAGCGGATCGTCGCGCGAACCCTGGAAAAGATCATGTGAGTGCGCTGCTTGCTGTCGGTGCTGATGGTGGCCGTGCTCTGACAGAGGCTGAATTGTTGGAGTACCTGTTCATCTTTATCAACGGCACTGGCATCACTGCCACTGCTGCAATTGGCAATGGGGTCGAGCTACTTGCTCGACATCCAGGACAGCGTGCAGAACTTGCTGCCGACCCATCACTCATCCCTAATGCATTCAAAGAGATGAACCGACTTGAGGGCCCTACCCACGAATCCACGCGGATCACAACTCGTGAAGTCACTGTTGCAGGAGTAACACTGCCTGCAAACACCCCAGTGTTCTTAATGTGGGGGGCGGCTGATCTCGATGAGCGTCAGTTCGCTGGTCCTGAAAAGTTTGATATTTATCGCGATGGATCACAAAGCTTGGCAATGGGCATTGGTGAGCACTTCTGCTACGGCGGTTACCTGGCTCGCATGGAAGCGCGAATTTTCTTTGAGGAACTTCTTGCAGTGATGCCCAACTTCACTCTGTCGGGAACGCCAGTGCGCGTGAAGTCAACTTGGTCGTGGGGATTCGAGAGTATTCCAGTCTCTATTGCCTAATGTCTTTTTAGGTAGATAGTGCGAGAGACTACTTGGACGGGTTCGCGCGCACATAGAAACACATCATGTCTGCAAGTGCCGTGGCCAAGTCTTTTTGTTTGATTACGAGGGGGGAAATCTCTTTTTCGTCGAGCATGATCTGCTGGTAAAGGGCGGCAACTCCCATCCGGGCAGCTATATCTAGTCGACGCTTGACAGCCATGCTCGAGGAATTCGGGAGATGGCTCTTCATTAACTGAATCGTCATGTCGGTCATCGTGTGTCTGAACTCGTTTCCCGTTGCACGTCCCTCCGGATCGTGCAAGTTCCCTACGGCGAAAAAGAACAACGCAAACCTGTGCTGTGAAACAACTTTAAATGTCTCTATGCAGATCGTGCGCACCGCGGATTCTAAGTCAGGCTCCTTGGATGCACTGTCAAAGGCTTTCAAGAACTCGGTAGAAACCACTTCAAGAACATGTTCATGCATGGCATTGAAATACCCGCGCATGTCACCAAAACGTGCATAGAACGACCCCGTGGAAGTCTCTGCTCGCTCAAGAACTGCGTTTAGAGTGAGCGCAGAACTTCCACCCTCATAAAACAATTGTTCGCCTACTTCGATCATGCGATTCATCGAAATGACACTTCGTTCTTGTTCGGGTGTTCGACGAACTGCTCGCTTTGCCATGCTAAAACTATAGACAATTCGATGTTGCAATGAGTGTGGGCTAGTCCGCAAATTATTTGGCTTTCGTATCCGCTTCGAGCGCCATGTACCGGCTCGAGCCTGATCAACAGATTGATACATTCAAAAATTGGTAAGGAATTGGTACGACCCCGTGAACGCTCAGCGGGAAATCGGGATGTTGAGAGACGTTTTCCTTGGATTTCGATTCCCGGCGTCGCCTCAATTGTTTATTGGGTTGAATCGGTATTTGGTACGACTTGCGGTACGCCTCTTTATTTGACCAGGGATCCGACACAACAAAAATTACTGAGTTACATCCATTTGGCTCAAGACTTGGGTTGTCGTTTTCGATCTTGATATTGCCGTGAAACATGAATTGCAAAAGTAACTGCGGTAATTATCACTGCGAAAATAGTGAACAAAGCAGTTACCCCTGTAATTAGCGGGTTGCTTTCAATAAGGGTTTCGTGGTTGACGAAAAGTATGAGCATCTATCTCAAAGCGCCTTTAAATGATTTGGGATTTGCTGTTTAAGACGTTTGGGTCTTGCAAGTATTGCAATACCAATGCTGATTACCGCACTGATGATGTGCACGCTTTCAAAGTTGCCATGCACGTGACCTTGCGAATCATCGAAGATTCCAGTGATTGCTTGCAATAGCAACATGATGAGTGTGATTGGCAAAGCGAAAACTGCGAGTCGAGGAGACCTGGCAACAGAAATGGCAGCGAGCCCAAACATAATTCCAATCGCGCCATCGCGCGATAAATGGCTCGAATCGGTACCCGCTGATGAATTCCATAATGGGGAAGAGCCAAATAGCCAGGGAAGCGCGAGGACGATTTGAACTATGCCCAGCATTGCGAGAGCAAGCCTGCCCTTGAAAGATCGATCTGCACGGCGGCTCACTTCTTGAATCACTCCGGCTAAGGAAGTTGAGTTATCAGCGCCTGAGCATTTGGTGCAGGTTCGCACATGTAGCCGCGCCTCTTCCATCTTGTTCGAGTCAGCAATGCTCAAAAGCACCGTTTTTTGAGCTTCAGTGCAATCCATATCTAGGAACCAGTTTCAAGACATTGCTCTGACTCCTGCAAAAGCAGAGTCATGTGGTCACGAGCGCGTGCAAGACGTGAACGAATAGTGCCGAGTGGTAATTCCAGAATTTCGGCTGCAGTTTCGTAGTCGTAACCAAGTAATCCACAAAGCACAAGAACTTCTCGGTGTTCGGCACTCAGTGCAGTTGTCAAGCTCAATAAGTCACTTTGTATGAAATGGTCTGTACCGTCAGCAAGATCTTCATTTGCCTGCGGGCTGGTATGCGGCCATTTGGTGGTCAAGTCGGTCATAACATTTCTGCAGATTCGGATAAGCCAGGACTTAGAAGAATTCTCAGCACGCAAAGTTGGGTAGTAGCGCCAGGCCCGAATGAATGTCTCTTGTATTACGTCATCGATAATGGATCGATCACTGCAAGTTGCTCGACAAAAAAGCGTTACCGAGGAGATGTGGTTTCGCATGAAGGCCTCAAATGGGTCAATTTGATTGCTCACCACATATTTACTCTAACAGTGGAACTTTTCTTGCTTTGTAGATGTCTGTATGGATGACCCTCAAAATAAGGAGAATTCATGAAACGATCAATACGACTGACATGCGCGATTGCGTTAATTGGTTCGGTGTTAGGAATAGCTAACGCGGCAAGCGCACACGTATCGGTATATGTAGCTGGAATGACCGGAATAGCGATCAACGCAGATGGCGCAACTACTTACGAAGTTGCATTTGCGCCAGGACATGGATGTGCAGGTCCTCGAACTACGGAAAATCCAAGTGGCGCTTACACCACTACACGTTTGGTTGTAAACATGCCGCGAAACGCCGTAGGGCAATTTATTTTGAGCGATCCAAAGGTTCTCAATGGTCAGGGTTACACCGCAAAAATCAACAGAGTGGTTGATCCCACCAATGCAGCCGCATTTCGAGTTGATTCGATCGAATATTCGAATTTTGCCCTGCCAGCAGTAAACAACGGTTGGGCTGCAAAGGATTCACAATTCTTTTCCATTTTGGTGAAACTTCCAACACTTGCTGCAGTGAAGTCAGCGAATACTGCATCGAGTGGTACTAGCGGCACTGCCACTGGCGCGAAGATTTACTTCCCGACCATGCAGTATTGCGATGTTGCAGGACAAGGTGTTGGAGTCCAAGCTGCTGGTTCAGTTCCTGCAGCAGCCACTTCGGCTTCTGATGCAAAGTGCACTGCAAATGATCAAATTGAAGAAGTTCTCTTTGATGACTGGACAACCAAAGGCAACACACCAAGTTTGGTAATCGGCACAAGCAACGCTGCAGCAAACGTGATTGAAATTTTGGGCAATGCGCCGACGGTTTCGGCAGCGACCGCTGAGACATATTGCTACGACCCAACTGGTGTTAACCCAGCAACAGCTCGACTGCAAGGCGCACTTACTGCGACACTGCGACCACACGCTAAGAAACTTGACGTCGTAATAGATGCCTCGCCAATTAATGCTGGCGCTGCATTTACAGTTCAGAATTCGAGCGGGAAAATCATTGCAAGTGGAAAATTGAATGCAAGCGGTGAGTTTGGAAAATCTGTAACAGTAAATAAGGCATGGAAGCTGCACGCAGGTTCACAAATTCGCTTGTACTTCGGAAAGAATGCAGTCGCAGCTGATCTTGCATGATGTTAGGTATTTCATTTATCAGAAAGATCAAATTCGTAACAGCTGTTGCACTGGCAGGAAGTTTTCTTGTTGGTGTAACAGCTGTTGCGCATGCCCATGCGCCAGTAGGGGCACGCACGCCTAGCGAAAATCAAATTGTCACAAAAATGCCAGCGAGTATTTCGTTGCTTGTGCTCGATGAAGGAATTGGCAATGCAAGCGATGACTACATTCGTGTATGGAATAGCAATGGTCAAAACATTGCAGCAAAGATGTCGGCAGCGCCCGCCACTGATGGAACAATCATTAGCGCTCCCTTACTTTCAAGCACTCCTGGATGGTATGCGGCGAATTGGAGTGTTCAGTTTTCAGACGGACATATCTCAAGTGAGTCAATGCCGTCGTGGTGGGCATTTGGGGTTGGGGTAAAAACCGCTGCTGCAAAAGTTTCGAGGTTTACGTTGCCTTCGTCGTTTGGCACTGATTCTGCAACTTCAATCACTATCTCTGGTCTCAAAGTTGGACTACGAAAACTTGCATTGCCAATAAAGGGAAACATTTGGGGAAGTGTTCAATGGACTTTGGCCGAACCGGTTGCTGCATCGCAGACACCATTAAAGGGCGCTCAGTTTTCATGGACATTGACAAACGATGGAGAATCCAAAACTGTAGGAACCGCCCAAGGAATTCTTCCCGCGGGTGGAAAGTATTTGGTGGTGGTGAGCTATCAGCCGCTAAGTCTCTCGTCAGCGACTACAACAAAAACGTGGTCCGGGTGGGTAACCATTGCGCCGTAATTTACGCAGAATAGATTTGGTACGAATTTGGTACGACTCCGTGAACGCTCAGTGGGAAAACGGGGGATATGCGAGACCTGAGAAGCTGAAGTTGCGTGATTGATTGGCTGTTTGAATTCAATCGGGATGTAGAGAGAAGTTTTCGTGGATTTCGATTCCCGGCGTCGCCTCAAATGATTCAGATATTGTTGTGATTGATGGTAACTATTGATGATTACGGACGGCCTGAGCCGGAACCAGCAGCAGATGAAGTAGAGACTCTTCTTGGGTTTCTCGACTATCAGCGCGCGACACTGAAGTGGAA
>CAINTF010000186.1 GCA_903853285.1 uncultured Acidimicrobium sp.
CGGTAGACAATGCCAAATAATGAGCAACTCGGCAATGATCTCGGCAACAATCTGAACGACGTGATCACCCAAGAAGAGTTGCGCGCAACCGCTCAATCAATTGCGTCATTGCAACTTTCGAGCGGCATGATCCCTTGGTTTGTTGGCGGACACTGCGACCCGTGGAATCACGTTGAGACTGCGATGGCGCTTGATGTGATGGGTCTGCATGATCAGGCCCAACGCGCATACGAATGGCTGACCTCGGTGCAGCGTGAAGATGGAAGTTGGTTTAACTACTACTTGCCAGACGGGTCAGTAGAAGAAACAAAACTCGACACCAACGTGTGCGCATATATCGGCACCGGAGTGTGGCATCACTGGATGAGCACCAACGATAAGCAATTCATCACACGAATGTGGCCTGCAGTCAAGCGCGCAATGGAATGGGTGTTGGCGATGCGTCGCCCAGATGGCACCATCTTGTGGGCTCGCGAAGTGAACGCAAACCCTTGGGATTACGCCTTACTTACTGGCTGTTCATCAATTCGCCACGCGTTGCATTGCGCAGCGAATATCGGAGCAATAGTTGGTGACTCCCAACCCGAATGGCGCGCTGCAGCGGATGCAATCGATGAGATCATCAACACCAACCTCGATGCCTTCGAGCCAAAACTTCGCTGGGCAATGGACTGGTACTACCCCGTACTCACTGGTGCGCTGACTGGCACCGAAGCGAAGACTCGTATCGCCATGCAGTGGGAAGAATTTGTCATCCCTTCACGTGGCGTGCGCTGCGTTAATGACGAAGATTGGGTAACGGCTGCCGAAACAGCAGAATGCTCGCTGGCCCACTCTGCAATCGGTGACATTGACACCGCAAAGCAATTGTTGTCGTGGACAAATGCACACCGTACTGAGAGCGGCGCTTACCTCACAGGCATTGTTTACCCAGATCGCATTGTGTTCCCTGCCGATGAGTGCAGTGCATACACCGGTGCTGCAGTGATCTTGGCCGCCAATGCGATTAGTGGCGATACTGCAGCAAGCAAAATCTTTGGCGCATCAACTGTGCTTGACTAAATCGTTTCTAGATTTCTAGATTTAAGTGTTTTTTATTTCACTCGCGTGAGCACACGCAGCGAACCCGTTGCACTCACATCTACAAACTTGCCGCTGTTTATTGCTGCTAGATAAATCTCCTCATAGGGAGCCTGACCACCAAGTTCTGGATCAGTAAATACATCATGGATTGCCAATATTCCACCCAGAGCAATATGTCCATTCCATGCCGCGTAATCGTTTGCTGCGACATCTCGAGCGTGGCCACCATCAATAAAACACATCGCGATTTGTTGCGTCCACGTACTTGCAATTGTCGGTGAGTCTCCAACAACAGTTCGCACCGAGTCGGTGAGCCCTGCACGACTCATTGTTTTTTCAAAATGTGGCAACGTATTGAGTCGACCCGTAGTCGCGTCAACCAATGTTGGATCGTGCCACTCCCAACCAATTTGGTTTTCTTCTGACCCACCATGGTGATCAACCGCAAACAGCAATGTGTTACAGGTTTCTGCTGCTGAACCAAACCACACGGTGCTTCGCCCACAGTACGAGCCGATTTCGACCATTGGCATTCCAGGACAAGCTTTTCCTGCGGCTAGCGCTGCCACAAATAATGCATCGCCCTCAACCTCTGGCATAAACCCAGTTGTGTCAAGAGCAATCGTGCGTCGTTCGCCGCTCAGTTTGGTCACGTGAAAAATTACTCGTTACGCATTACGCGGAAGCAATGCGTTGCCGCGAGCAATACGACCAAGCCAAGATGCACTTGGTCGAGGTGTGCGTACCTGTGTCTTCCAATCGACTGCAACAATTCCGAACGTTGGTCCGTATCCATACATCCACTCGAAGTTGTCCATCAAGCTCCAATAGGTGTATCCACGAATATCAATTCCATCCTGAATGCAGTTGAGCACTCCTTCGAGTGCCCCGTGCACGTATTCAATTCGTTCGGCATCGTCACTTGTAGCAATGCCATTCTCGGTAACGATGATTGGCACATGACCCGTCTTCTCCCACGCGCGACGAATGCACGCTTCTAACGCCTGTGGCCTGAACTCGTAACCCATGATTGTTGTGCGCATGTCTGCATCTGGCTGAATACGACCGTCTTGGTTGAAACGCTCGCGCGTGTATGTCTGGACACCGAAATAGTCGTCGCCTTTCGCAACTTCCAAAAAGCAGTCCTCGAGTCCGTCCCACGCCATGTCACGCTTGCCCTCTGCTGCCTTGCGATGTGATTCATCATCAACATTGATGGTGTATTCCTGCATTGCAAGCGTGATGCCGAGCGGAGCACTCGATACTGACTTCACAGCATCACGCGCTTTAATGTGTGCCTGACAGAACACTTCGTTTGCTTTTGCACGAGCTTCACGAGACTTTGTGCCGGGTGGAAACTCTCCAAGCAAATACCCGATTGTCGAAACCATATTCGGCTCGTTAATGGTGCACCACTTACCCACGCCATCACCAAGCGACTTGGCAACTTTTTCCGAAAAACGAGCAAACAAATCTGCAGTTGAATCATTTACCCATCCACCCCGTGCTGCGACCCATCTCGGAGTAGTGAAGTGATGCAATGTGACAACAGGTGTGATGTTGTGTTCATGGCATGCTTCCAAAACTTTGCGGTAATGATTGATCTCGGCTTGAGAGAACTCGCCATCTTCAGGCTCGATCCGGCTCCACTCAACGCTGAATCGGTAATTATCAAAACCCAATTTGGCGAGCATTGCGATGTCCTGCGGGTACAAGTTGTAGTGATCGCAGGTGTCTCCGCTTGGTTCTTTCGCACGTGTGCCAACACGATGTTCCCATTCCCACCAGTCGTTGTTCCAGTTGTTGCCTTCCACTTGGTGGGCTGCCGTTGCAGTGCCCCATGTAAATCCAGCAGGAAATGAACGTGGGGTTGTTGATGTTGAAGCAGTATTCGCACTTGTCATGAAATTCACGCTAGTCGGGCACACACACCCGACCCAATGCTGGCATTATTAAAGGGTGAGCAAACCCCTTCAAGACCTCATTACATTGCTCGACCTCGAGACCATTGAGGTCAACATCTTTCGCGGTCAGTCACCCGACGAAAATCGCCAACGAGTCTTCGGCGGTCAGGTGGCTGGGCAAGCTCTCGTGGCTGCAGCCCGAACAATTGACGAGCCGGGTCGCATGGTCCACTCGTTGCACGCATATTTTTTGCGCTCAGGCGACCCTGGTGTGCCGATCTTGTATGAGGTTGACCGTATTCGTGACGGCAAGAGTTTCTCCACGCGGCGCGTTGTAGCGATCCAACATGGAAAAGCAATTTTCAACGTGCAAGCCAGTTTTCAAAAAGCAGAGCCTGGACTCGAGCATCAGATTGCAATGCCAGCCAACGTCCCCGATCCGGACTCACTTCCCGATTTCAAATCATTGATGGAGCCGTACAAAGAAAAGCTTGGTGATTGGTACGACAGGCCACGTCCGATCGACATGCGTTACGTCGACGGCAACCCATTCACGCGCAGAGGCAATCCGCAGCCTGGCCAGCGAGTTTGGTTTCGTACAGATGGAAAACTTCCTGACGACAATGTGCTGCACGCTTGCATTGTCACCTACGCAAGTGACATGACGTTGCTTGACTCTGCACTTTTGCCCCATGGTCGATCACTCGCAGATGGTTCGCTGCAACTCGCCAGCCTTGATCACGCAATGTGGTTTCATCGCGAATTTCGTGCCGATGATTGGCTGCTGTATCAGCAGTCTTCGATCTCAACATCCAATTCACGCGGCATGGCCGAAGGACACATCTTTACCCAAGATGGAAAACTTGTTGTCACTGTTGTGCAAGAAGGTCTTGCACGCCTCATCTAGCGGCGTGAATCCATAAACAACCCGCGGAGGGCTGCAAAGTTTTCAACGCAGTGACCAGCGCCAAGCACTACGGCTTCGAGCGGCTCAGTCGACATATTGACAGGTACCTGCGTATCGCGCTCAATGCGTCGGGCTAGACCACGCAACATCGACCCACCACCTACTAAGTACATGCCGCGAGTAAGAAAATCTTGCGACAGTTCTGGTGGTGCCGAGGCCAAGCAGCGAATGACCGAGTTGACCATCTGTGTCACGACATCATCGATCGCAACTCGAATTTCGCTCGATGTCAACACCACCGTTTTTGGTAATCCTGAAACAAGATCGCGACCACGTACCTCAGCGTCGCGATCCTCCGGCGTCGCCATTGCGCTACCGATCGAGATCTTGATTTCTTCTGCGGTGCGCTCACCAATTGCAAGACCATGTTCGCGTCGCACATATGACTGAATCGCAGCATCAATGTCGA
The DNA here is from genome assembly GCA_903853285.1 of uncultured Acidimicrobium sp. Taxonomy (GTDB): domain Bacteria; phylum Actinomycetota; class Acidimicrobiia; order Acidimicrobiales; family Ilumatobacteraceae; genus UBA3006. The sequence continues at coordinate 4,364 of CAINTF010000186.1, forward strand.
AACTTCCGACGCGAACTGCTTCGAGGGCGACAATTCCACCGAGGCTGATCACTGCAGTCTCTGTAGTACCGCCACCAATGTCGATAACAAGGTTGCCTACAGGCTCATTGATCGGCAAGTCTGCACCGATGGCTGCTGCCATTGGTTGTTCGAGCAACTGTGCATCGGCAGCACCTGCGCGACGAGTTGCGTCAGTTACTGCGCGTCGCTCCACCTCGGTGATGGCAGAAGGTACACAAATCAAAACCTTCGGGCGAGAAAATCGCGAGACTCCCGCACGTTGAAGGAGCAGTCTGATCATTTTTTCGGTGATTTCAAAGTCAGTAATTGCGCCACCACGTAACGGGCGCACCGCAACGATGTACCCAGGTGTGCGGCCAATCATGCTCCATGCTTCTTGGCCAGTCGCGAGCACTTCACCCGTGCGCTTATTGACAGCAATCACGGAAGGTTCGTTAATAACAATGCCGCGCCCCTCCATATACACAAGGGTGTTTGCGGTACCAAGGTCAATTGCTAAGTCGCGTGCCACTTGTAGTTACCTTCTGCCCTGTTTGTTGGAATGATCGTGCAACTGTTGGCGCACGTGAGCGCGCGAATCATCAGAAAGAGCGTCTAAGTGGCGACGGAATGCAACCATTCCATTGTTGCGAGTTGCATTGCGCGTCTCTTGCAACATCATCACGACGAGAGTTGATGCAGACACAACGGAGATTGCGGCAAACAACAGCGAAAAACTTGAAATCGCGATCATTTGTTTGCGCTCGTTTTTTGTTGCGATGTTGTCTTAACTTGATCAACACTTGTTACATGTTGCGCACCGAGCGCCCAGTCGCTTCCAGTCTCCCATGCTTCACGTTTCCAAATTGGCACTGTTGCTTTCAACGCATCGATACCAAATCTTGCCGCTTCAAATGCTTCAGGTCGATGCGGAGCAGAGACAACAACAAGAACTGATGACTCACCAAGCTTGAGATCGCCAACTCGGTGAATGAGCGCAATTCTGCCCAAGTCAATCCACTGATTTTTCATTTCGGCGACGATTTCGCGACACTTCGGAATGACTTCTTCTTCAAAGGCTTCGTAACTCAAGGTGTGCACACCAGTGCGACCTTCAGAATGATTACGCACAGTGCCCGAAAACACCACCACGGCACCACACGAATCGGTAACCGACCAGTCATACACCGCACCAACATTGAGTTTGGAATCAGTGATTTCAAGCCAGACGTTGCCGTCTTGAGAGATTTCTTGGTGTGACATCACTTTCAGCGTACCCGAGGTTGTGGATGGTCAATTAGTTTAAAGTTTTAATAGGCTCTAGATCAGTGAGCGACAATCCAAACGAACAACCTTTTGGTGGAATTCCACTTTTTGGTGACCTCGCGAAGGCGATGGCTGGCCAAGGTCCGCTGCAATGGGACGTTGCGCGACAAGTAGCTATCTCTACTGCAACGAATGGCACCAATACTGAAGCAAATGTTGATCCTTCATCTCGGGTGAGCCTCGAGCAACTCGCTCCAATTGCCGACATGCATGTGCGCAACTACACCGGATTGAGTACTGGCACAGGCACTGCACTTCCCAACATCGTCGTCACCAATCACTCCACTTGGGTGCACCACACGCTCGAGTCGTACAAGCCGCTCTTTACCCAACTCGCGGCGGCATTGAGCAACCCGAGTGTTGAAACGACGCAACCTGGTACCGAGATCGATACTGATATCGAAACCGATCAGATCGCCGCAATGCTGTCGTCGCTCAACAAGATGATGGCGCCAGCAATGATGGGCATGTCAATTGGATCCATGATCGGACAACTCTCGCTACGCGCTTTCGGACAGTATGACTTGCCAATCCCGCGCGAACCCAAGAATCAACTTCTTCTTGTTGCAAGCAATGTCGAACAATTTGCAAATGACTGGAGCATCACAGTCGATGACATGCGCATGTGGGTATTGCTTCATGAGTTGACTTCACACGCCGTGCTCAGCGTCGATCATGTTCGAAGTTCAATCAATCAACAAATCAGTAAATACATTGCTGCCTTTCGTCCAAATCCAAATGCGCTGATGGAAAGACTCACGACGATGGACCTCGGCACCACCGACCCAATGGCAATGATGCAAAAATTTCTCACAGATCCAACCATTATTTTGGGTGCAGTGCTTTCGCCAGAGCAGGAGCGCCAAGCTCCAGTGCTGGACGCGATGATTGCTTCGGTAATTGGATATATCGACCACAGCGTTGACGCAATTTCCGCACTGGTGTTGGGTGGAGGCGAGCAGATCGCTGAAGCTGTTCGAAG
>CAINTF010000187.1 GCA_903853285.1 uncultured Acidimicrobium sp.
TGCCGGTGACATTCATGGTCGAAACTTCACCAGTAACTGTGTCGGTCATTTCAATACCGCTCACTTTGTCTTCGCCGATTACGCGCGTGACCTGCTTATTCCAAATAAACGAAATCTTTTCATTCTTGAATGCGCGGTCTTGCATGATTTTGGATGCACGTAGCGATTCACGACGATGCACAATGGTTACTTTGGAGGCGAACTTGGTAAGGAATTGCGCTTCTTCAAGTGCAGAGTCGCCGCCACCAACCACAACGATTTCTTGTCCGCGAAAGAAAAAGCCATCACACGTTGCACAAGTTGAAAGACCGTGACCAATTAAGCGCTTCTCCTCTTCGAGACCAAGCATCAACGATTGTGCGCCGGTGCTCACAATGATTGCATCGGCGGTGTATTCGGTATCGCGAACCCATGCTCGAAATGGCTTAGAAGAAAAATCAACCTTGGTAACTTTTTCGGTGATGAATTCGGTTCCAAACCGAATTGCCTGATCACGACAACGCATCATCAGCTCTGGCCCCATGATTCCCTCAGGGAAGCCTGGAAAGTTTTCAACTTCGGTTGTCAGCATCAATTGGCCGCCCGGCTGATCAGAGGTGGAAGAAGGCTCACCCTCAATGACGAGTGGTTGCAGATTGGCGCGAGCGGTATAGATAGCGGCGGTAAGTCCGGCTGGACCTGATCCAATAATCAATACTTTGCTGTGAAGTGGTGTGGTCATGGGAGTTTCTTTTCTGTTTGGTCGAAATTTAGTCTTGCGGATGTCTGCGGCGCATCAACAACATACCGATGACACAAAATACGCCACCAATAATTAAATAGGAAGCCCAGACCGCGGTGTCTCGAGACCACCAAATGTCCAGCAGTGAATGTAAGGCACGTATGCCACCAATGACAAGAACGATTACTACGAATATCGCGCCAACAATTGCCATGCTTCCAAAAATAAGACCCCGAACAATTGCTACTGCGGGTCGCGTGGTTCGGTCGCGAACAAAGGCAACAATTCGATCAATCGCGTCAACCGTGCGGGATGCCCACTGCGGATCGGTAAACGGATTGGAAGGCATAACAGAAGGCTAACTTGCCTGGAACGTGACTCCCGAGAGCAATCCTTGATATGGATTGGACCCACTGCACATCCCACTTTTTCCAATTTCGCGCAATGCGAGAAGTACGTATTGCGCGGGCTGAGCAATGATGAAGTTGGCGCCGCGACGTTTCGTGTTGTTGCCAGTTGTTATGCGTTGTCCCCAGCCGGCAAGTTGGGGAGGAGCAGAATCAAGCGCTGTGTACACATCGATTTTCCATGGCGCATTCCCCATATACACATTGAGAGTGCCAGTGGTTGGTGCAGAAAACTGAACGACCAAACCAACAAATTCTTTGCTGCCGAAATATTGGTTTGCATAACACGTCGTTGTCCAGTTGGTTTGTGGATTGCTGTCGAGAAGAAGCGGAACAAGTGCTTCGTTCTCCTCGCCATCGTTACCACTTGGGTCATAGCTCATAATCGAGACAATTGAGGCGGGTTCTGGTGCGATTGGTGCAACGGGATCAACAACTGGGGCCGCAACCTGAGAATCGGTCTGAGATTTTCTTCCGGTGAACCACAATGCACCACCACCAAGCAATCCAACGACTACGAGTGCAGCAACAATTTGTCGAAGACCGTTTGAGGAAGGTTTTGGCAATCGCACAAGTTCTTCTTGTGTGTCGTTGTAATTGCTCCTACTCTCATGCCGTTCACGCTCAGGAGCGTCTAAGAGTGGCTGCCCAACAATGGTGAGTCTTGAAGGCTGCGGTTTTGATGGAGTAGTTGGAGTAGAACGCGTAGTTTGGCGCTCCAACATTTCTCCACCTACCACCATTAACCCTGACGGAGGCGTGATTTCGGTGGTGCGATCCAACTCACCACTACGTGCAGCACGCAACGCAACAATTGTCTCTGCGGCATTTGCATACCGATGATCCGGATTGCGAGCGAGAAGTTTATGAATGACCTTGACCAAGTTTGGCGAAAGCGATGGTCGTAGGCGGGCGAGGTCGGTTGGTTCACGCTGCAACCTTGCGAGTGCCGTATCCGCATCGGTTTCACCAACAAACGGCACCCGACCAGCAAGGCATTCATAGAGAACAAGCCCAAGTCCGTACAGGTCGGCTCGGCCGTCCAGTGGTTTGCCGCGTACCTGTTCTGGCGAAAGATATTTTGCGGTACCCATCATGATGTTGTCGTTAGTGAGATCATCACCACTTGAAACAAGTGCTTTTGCAATTCCGAAGTCGGCAAGCAAACAGCGAGCATCTGGTGTCAGCAAAATGTTTCCTGGCTTAACATCTCGGTGCACAAAATTTTGTCTGTGCGCTTCCTCTAGTGCTGCAGCAACAGATAGCCCAATATGAATTGTCAGTTGTGGCTTAAGTTTCTTTTGCTTGTCGAGCACATCGCGCAAACTCTTACCTTGCACGTATTGCATGATGACGGCCTGACGACCACCGTGTTCAATGCAGTCGTAAACAGCAACGATGTTGGGATGAGTGATGCCGGCACAAGCGACTGCTTCGCGCCTAAACCGTTCTGCAACATTGGCATCATTTGCCAAATGTGGCTTCAGTAATTTGACTGCAACTTGGCGATGAAGAAATGTGTCGCTTGCAAGCCACACTTCGGCCATTCCACCACGGGCAATGCGGTGCTCGAGTTGATATCGGCCGCCAATAAGGCGTGAAAGTGGGCTGTCCTGACTCATCGCTGTGATGCGACAATACTTCCCAAACCCCTTATGAAACGGGGATATCTCTGGAATATCTAATGAGCGAACTAGTTACTTCGTGTGAAACGTGACGCCGATCGTACCCGGACCA
>CAINTF010000188.1 GCA_903853285.1 uncultured Acidimicrobium sp.
CATATTCGCCACCTACTTCAACAGCAATGGCCTTTCCTAGAGTGTCGTTGACGTCAGCAATGACGACGCTTGCGCCTTCCCGGGTAAATCGGCGAGCCATTTCGGCACCGATACCACTTGCCCCGCCGGTAATGAATGCTCGTTGGCCAACTAATTGTCCTGACATGATTCCCCGAATTCTGTTTTTATAAAAAACTATTTGCCTTGCGCCGCTTCGGCGAACGCGTCAATCAGTCTGCCAAGTTCGGCGTCTGTGATTACTAGTGGAGGACAGAACGCAATCGTGTCGGTGTTGATCGCGCGTGCAATCGAACCCATCTGGATCATTCGGTCGCGAATAGCAACTGCGTTTTGATCTGGTTTGAGCCCTGCGGCCCAGACTGCGCCGTCGCCTCGAACGTGATCGATCGTGCCATCTTTAGCAAGAGCGGAGAGACCAGCACTCAAAATGGAGCCGATGTGTTTGGCGCGCTCGAGCAAACCTTCGCGCTCGATGATCTCAAGGTTCTTCAAGGCTGCAGCACAAACTGCGGAGTGACCAGAGTACGTGTAGCCATGTCGCAAGAAAAAGTTTGGATCAGACTCGAGGGCATCACACACCTTGCGTGCAACAAAAACTCCACCAAGTGGTTGGTAGCCAGAAGTGACGCCTTTTGCGAAGCACAACAAGTCTGGAGCAACGTTGTAGAAGTTTGCAGCGAACCACGTGCCCATGCGACCAAAGCCAGAAATCACTTCGTCAAAAATAAGAAATGCACCATGTTGGTCGCACAACTTGCGCGCACCTTCGAGGTAGCCAGGAGTTGGTGGCCATACGCCGCCTGCACCTTGGATTGGTTCAGTGATCACAGCTGCGATACGCGAGCTGTTTTCGCTCATGAACTTTGCAAGGTCTTCAATGTTGTCGCTGTCAACTTGCACAACCTCTGGAAGCAGTTGTCCAAAACCGATTTTATTGAGTGGCAATCCCTGCGCACTTGTGCCGCCGTAGTTAGTGCCGTGGTAACCGCGCATGCGCGAGATGATGATGGTGCGCTCGGGGTGTCCGGCTTGAACTTGTGCGACGCGCGCAAGCTTCATTGCGGTATCGACGGATTCTGAACCGCTGCCGCACAAAAATACGCGCGCGTCTTTCATCGGAGAAATTGTTTGCAATTTGGCCGCAAGCTTTTCAGCGATGTCGTTACTAAATGGATCAAAAGTCGAATATGTTTCGAGTGTTGAGATCTGCTCGGCTACGGCTTGGGCAATCTCATCACGCCCATGACCCACCTGGCTGTACCAGAGGCTGCCTATGCCATCTATGTATTCGTTGCCTTTGTCGTCCCATAACAGAGAGCCTTTGCCCCTCACGATGCGCACAAAGTCAGTTTTGGTGGGCTTGGCAAAGGCATGTAATAGGGGGTCTGTCATGGTCGTAACGCTAGTTGGCAGGGGTCGCGGGTAGTTATTTCGCCTAACCTAGAGACGGTATGAAGGGCCTGATTCTCTCTGGTGGTGCTGGCACGCGTCTGCGACCGATCACACATACCAGTGCCAAGCAGTTGGTTCCCATAGCTAACAAGCCAATTCTGTTTTACGGCATTGAGGCAATGGCCAAGGCTGGCATCAAAGAAATCGGCATCATCATTGGCGAGACGGGTAAAGAGATCCGAGCTGCAGTTGGCGACGGATCACAGTTTGGTGTCAAGGTCACGTACATTCCGCAAGATGCGCCTCTTGGTCTTGCGCACTGCGTACTTATCGCGCACGACTTTCTAGGTGATGAAGACTTTGTGATGTACCTAGGTGACAACATGCTCGAGCAAGGTCTCACGCAGTTTGTTGACGACTTCAAGAATGCTCGTGCTGCAGGTGGACCAAAGGCTCCAACCGCACAGATTTTGTTGTGCCATGTTGAGAATCCGAAACAGTTTGGTGTTGCTGAAGTTGACAGCAACGGTCACGTAGTGCGGTTGGTTGAGAAGCCAGAAAATCCACCAAGTGATCTTGCGCTCGTAGGCGTGTACTTGTTTGACAAGACAATTAATGAAGCAGTGCGCTCGATTAAGCCTTCGCCACGTGGCGAGCTTGAAATCACTGATGCGATTCAGTGGCTCGTGGACCAAAAGAAGGTCGTGCATCATCAAGTCTTGCAAGGCTGGTGGATTGACACTGGCAAAAAAGACCCGCTACTTGAATGCAACCGCTTAGTACTCGAGGTGCTTGAGCCGCGCAATGAGGGCGAAGTAGACAGTGCATCGCAGATCGAAGGACGAGTAGTCATCGAAAAAGGCGCTGTTATCAAAGGCTCTCGAATTCGTGGTCCGGTTGTGATCGGCAGCGGCTCGGTAGTTGATCACAGTTACATCGGGCCGTACACGTCACTTGGTCGCAACTGCAAGGTCGAGCACTCAGAGATGGAGCACTCAGTTGTGCTTGATGGCTCGAGCATTGTTGGTATTGCACGCCTCACCGATTCTTTGATCGGTCGCGATGTTGCCGTTACTCGCTCTGAGCAAAAGCCCCGCGCGTTGCGCCTGATGTTGGGTGACGATTCGAAAGTGGAGCTGGAGTAAATGCCAACAATTACAGAGTCGACAATTATTTCTGGAGTACAGATCGTAGAACCGTCGATGTTCAAGGACGATCGTGGTTATTTCATCGAGACTTACCGCCGCCAGTGGTTTCCACTTGGACGCGAAATGGTGCAAGGTAATCGCGGAGACCGCCAAAAGGGCTGCATCGTCGGCCTGCACTATCACTTGCACCAAAGCGATTATTGGTACGTGCCGTACGGTTCGTGCAGAGTCGTATTGCATGACTTGCGCACGGGTTCGCCGACGGATGGCGCAACTCAAGTTGTTGACTTAGGTGCGAAAGCTGACGGCACGCATGACCACCGCGGCATATTTATCCCACCAGGTGTTGCTCATGGCTTCGCATCGCTAACAGATATGACCATCACGTATTTGGTCGATAGCTATTACAACCCAACTGACGAGCGCGGACTTGCGTGGAACGACCCAGGTGTTAAAGCCGACTGGGGTATTGCAGACCCGATCCTGTCTAAGCGTGATCAAGAAAACCCACAGCGTGGTGAAATCGATAAGCAGTTTCAACCACACTTTGGCCTGCGCACCTGAGGTAACTACGTGAAGATTTTTGTAACTGGCGCGGCCGGC